>NZ_CP041223.1 GCF_006542605.1 Porphyrobacter sp. YT40 | reverse complement strand
GCTGCGCCTCGCGTGATGCGATGGTCGGCGTGGCGCAGCGCGCCTTGCGTGCTTGCCAGCGCCGATCGCACCTTCGCGAGCGACTTCGGGCAATCGGCCTCGCGCAAGGTGCTGCGGGCGCGCTGAAGACGCGAGATGGCGGTCTCGATACTTTCCCGGGTTGAGGGCCCTGCAGGTCGGATACCCATTTTCAGTAATCCTCCGGTCTCATGATCGTGATGACCCGCCGCGTTTCGGCCGCGTTGGCCGGATCTTCCGATCCCCATTCGAAATCGGCGTCGAAATAGTCGATCTTCATCATCATGCGAATACCGTCCACCTCGAACCAGGCCATGTCGCGCTCCGGAGAGTCCTCTCCGAAATTGCATTCGCGCATGGCTTTCATGATCCGCGCCTGTGCGAGGATGTCACTGGCCCGCGAACCGTCGCTTAATTCGTCAAGGAGCCCGATCGTGAAGACCGTCCGCGCGGTCCGATCGAGCCCCTGCCGGGCTCGGTCGTTGAGTTCGGCGATCCGCTCCGTCCTCGTTTTTGGTGACGTCGTCGTCAGTGCGTCAAGCATGGTGGGTTTCTCCTGCGTGGAAGCGCTCGAGCCAGCTCGCCATCGGCGTTCGCTCTTCGAGCGGCTGCGAAGCTGCGCGGGTTTGGAACGCGACGAGATCCGCCGGCGCGCTTTCGATTATGCGAGCGATCTCCTCGTCGGGCAGCAAACCTTCGTTGCGGATGAAGTCCGTCATCCGCCCCGGCCTCGTGCGCGTCGAGCGCCGCCAGAGCCCCTCGACCGTCTTGAGGCGCGGAGACGCGCGGGCCTCGATTAGCACAATCGTCCTCAGCCATTCGGGTGAGAGCGCCCTGACCTCGTCGGGCTTCATCGCTGTGCAGAAGACGCAGGACGACTTTGGCGGAACCGGGAGGCCGGCCTCGACGATGCGGGCCTTGCAGTGCTCGCGATCCCATCCCCAGTCGCGCAAAGGATAGCGATTGTCGAACAGGGGATCATCGATGGTCCTTGCGTGAGCGTAGCGCTGCCCGTCACGTGGCGATGCATCGTAACCGATGTAGCGTATGACCTTGTCGCCTGCCGCCCAGGCCTCGATCGCTGGTTGCCACGCCTTCAGGAACGCCTCCTGGGGCGCCGCCTTGTATTTCAGCGAACAGCTGTGTCGCCCGAATGCGATGGACGGGAGGCACCCGTTGGTGAGCAGCGATTCTGTCAGGTTCTGGTAGGGCGGCCAGTTCTTGAAGCGCTTCGTTTCGTAGCGGACGACTTCGTAGGGAATGGAGCGCTCCTTCATCCATGCGCGCATCAGCCGCTGGAATTCGTAGGTTTCCGTCTTCTCGGCGCCCGTGTCGGCAGTCAGTACGAGGTCTGGCGCTTCGTCCCGGGCTTCCAGCTCGACAAGCAAGGCTGTGCTGTCGACACCGACGCCGTAACACAGGACCCGCGGCGGCATTAGTCGGTCTCCGGCAGGTCAGAGACCTCGACTGCGATCGGGCAGTCGTGGGTAAATGCGATCTCGACGCGTTTGCCCTTAGGCAGCGCCCACATGATCCGTGCGACCGCGTCTCGGAATTGGGATGCGATCGCCGCGTTCTCGTCGATCAGGATGCGATAGGCGAGCTCGCGGGCATCGCGCAGGAACCGGTCGTGTTGGGTGTCCCAGCTGTCGGCCTCGCTGTCGCTCCACGGTGAGAAGCACGCGTTGTCGAGGATGTCGACTAGCCTTTCAGGGGTCAGCGCCTCGGTACGAACGAACGCGATCGTGACATCGTCGAGCCCGTCCGAGCAGCACCCGTCGGGGAAGGTGAAGACGAGGTCGGCATCCACGCTTTCCCGCTCGGCCGTCCGGCCTCCCTGTTCGTCGATCGCGAATTCGAGTTGGATGGTCTCGGCTTCGGTCACTGTCGCGAGAGGCGGATCGGCTGCCACTGCGTCGACGCGATGTGTGATCCCGCCGGCTGTCACCAGGAAGATCGGTTCGCTGAATTCTCTCAGCTCGTCGTACCAGCTGTAGCCTTCGAACCCGCGTTTCCGCGACACGAGCTTCCCGCGGATCGGATTGTCGCCCAATGCACGTGCGATGGCCTGCCCGAAGTGCGCTTCGTGATCGTCCATCAGGAATTCGTCGCCGGTGATCTCTCGGCGCTCTCCGGACGCGATTCCGGTGTCGCCGTCGGCGATGTCAGGCTCCCACTCATCGAGGCAGGCCTCGGCCTCTGGCAGGTCGACACCGAGTTTGCGGGCCCGTTCGTAATCCTCGAAGGCGAGGCTGTGCTTGCCGTCGTGCGCGAGGGCCCGGTAGCACGCGATTTCGCAGGCCTTTTTCAGCGCCGTCAGGCCTGCGTTGTCGACGAATTCCTTGCGCGCGGGCAGGACGAGCTGGAGTTCCGGCGTGGCTCCGATGTCGACCTTGGCATGGAGCTGTTCGCCGCCGATCTGCGAGACGATGAACAGGTTGGCGAAAAGCGTCAGTCCGTGGAAGTTGACGGTCGGGGTTCGGTGATAGGGGCGACCCTTGAAGATGCCGATCCGACTTCCGTTCCGGGTCTCGATGTGATGGGCGCCCGTGAGGAAGTCCTGCCGGGGCTTTTCTCTGCCCCGGAATCGGACCGGCAACGGAAAGAACTTCGCCGCCTCGGCAAGCTCATGCTCCAGCGTGCCGTCGTGGATTCCCTCGACGTCGAACTGGATCGAGGTCCCGTGTGAGATCTCTGTGGTCCGAACGGCGATATCGCGTTCGCCGGTCCAGGCGTCTGCCGGGATTTCGATCGACCAACCTGTGATCGCATTCTCTGTGCGGCTTTCGATTCTCGCTGGCTTGCCCGCCAGGCTGAAGATCCCCATCCCGGCAGGATCCTCGCCGTTCGCCACGGCCGCGTCCCATCGCGAAGCGCCTAGCGCAAGCACGCGGGCTGGATCATCGATCCCGCAGCCGTCGTCGGCGATGGTAACCCGCAAGCCGTTCTCGACGGGCATCGCGTCGACGTCGACTCCGCTCGCGCCAGCGCGACGGGCGTTCTGCAGGAGCTCGTTCAGGATGTCGCCGATCGTCCCGTTGAACAGGCGCGTTACCTTCGAGATTGTTTCCGGGCTGACTGTCGCCCTGATCGTGTCGTGTTTCACCGGTGTCCTCCTTCATGGATCTGTTCCCGGCTTCCCTTCCCCCTCCCCTTTCCAGCGCGAGAATGTCGGCGAGTGTCGGCGGTCTGTTGAGCCGCGCACGGCGCCCGAAATGAAGGTCCCGCTTCGTCGCGAATTTCGACACCGACATGGCGTTTCGGTCCAGCGCCTGAGCAAGGTCGGCAATCGCGATATCGCGGCGATAGGCAATCTCGAGCGCGGCGAGCTCCTGCTCGCTCCACGGCCTGATGTAGCCGTGGACGAGGCCTAGCACATTCGCCCGGGTGGAGACTGCCAGCTTGCTTCGGCCGAGCTTCTTCGCGAGCGCCGCGTTCGGCATCGACCCATAGTGCTGTCGGAGACAAGCGATATCGGCCTCGCTCCAGTCGGGACCGCCGCGAAATCCGTTCTCGTGCTTGTGCGTACCGTTCAGACCGAGATGCTCGGCCCGCCATTTGATCGAGTGGCGTGTTCTTCCGAGGCGGGTTCTCAATGGCGTGAGGCTGCTGCCGTGCTCGTAGGCCTTGCGAAGAAGCGCGTCTTCCTCCGGAAGCCACGCCCTTCCCCAGCCTCTGGTGTAGCCCGCAGCGCGGATCTTCGGACCGAAGCCGGCCTTGGATCGGCGCGGAAATCCCTCGGTAGCGAGGATATCGATCGCTTCGGTGTAGAGGATACCCGTTTCGAGCAATTCGAGCGCACGGCAAATCTCCTCGTCGGTCCATCCATCGGGAGTGTTTGGATGGCGCAGCCCGAGCTTCGAGGCGCGGGACGCAGTTCCGCTGACGGGGCGGCCGATGATGGCGGCGATACGCGCGACGTCGATCGCTTCGGCGTAGCCTGCGCGCAGCTGCGCGTCTTCCCAGGCGGTCCAATCAGGCGGATTGGGTTCGGTGAGCTCGAGATACTGCGCGCGAGCGTAGATCGCGCTGCAGCTGCGGCCGAGGTCCCCTGCGATCGAGGCGGTGGCGTCGATCCCGTAACGTCGGGCAAGCTCGGCGTCATCGAGTGGCGTCCACTCGCGGACGGAGTTCCGTCTCAGGCCGAGCTCCTGGATCTTCGTTCGAACTGCGTGCAGCTTGCGGCCGAGATGTCTCCCGAGGTCCGCGATGGCTGTATCATCGGCAAACATTCGTGTGAGATCGGCCAGTTCCTCGGGAGACCAGGCGTCGTGCCTGAAGGGCATTTCGCGAAGCGGCCTCACCTGTTGCCGGCAGGGCTCGGGCACGTGGCCGGTGAGCTGGACGACGTCGAATCCTTCAGGCGAGTGCGACGAGATCGACATGGGCGTTCTTCTGCCGGAGGCGAGCGGACAGTCGTGCGATCCGCGTGTCCTCGCGGTGCGTTGTCTCGATCGCGCCGATCGCGGTGAGGGTATCAAGCGCGTCGTGGATATCGGTGCGCTCCCGCCCGGTGTGTGCGGAGAGCTCGCTGCAGGTGGTGGCGTTTGGCGAAATGCGAGCGAGCGCCTGGACCGTTGCGATTGCGAGCGTCGCACTGGGATCGAGGAGGAATGCGTCGAGTGCGCGGGTCCCCTTGACAGTCAGCCGCCCCCGGTCGGGCTGCGGCAGCGCCCGCATGGCATCGAGCGCGAGGAGGGCTTCGGCTTCCGCCGCTGTGTGGTCGGCCGAACCGATGAGTTCGGGTGTCGCGCCGATGTGTCGCGTGATCGTCGGATCGATCTTGGCCAGGGTAGCCCCGCTCTCGAGCGCCGGGCCCATCGCGTAGAATTCCCCCGGGGCGAGCGTCCGTAGCTTCTCGGCATCCTTCGCACAGAAGCCGAGAAAATCGGCGGCGCGCTTCACGTCGCGGTCGAAGACGTTGAGCCCGACGAGGAAGTTCAGCAGCTCGCTGGTTACCGACGCGCTGAGTTTCGCCAGTCTCTGGGTGGCGACTATGGTGGCGAGGCCTCGCTTCCGGCCTCGGCTGCACAGGTCGGTCAGGGTCGCTACGCCGAGCCGCCTGGTTTCGGCGTCCTGAGCGCGGCCCGCGAGGTGCGGCGCGAGCAAGTGACCTTCGTCGATGCAGACGAGCATCGTGTTGGCCCATAGCTCGGCAGGCGCGCTCATCAGCCCTGAAAAGAAGGCCGCGGCCTTGATGATCCGTTGCTCGGGATCGAGATCGGAGAGGTCGATATGTAGCGGAATCCTGTGTTCGCGCGCGCGCAGGGCCGCCGCACTGAGCCCGTCGGCGGTGATTTCGGTCGCCTTGATCGTCGTCGCGCCGATGTGCGCTGCCAGGTTGGCGAATTCGGCCTCGGGATCGACGATGATCGTTGTCATGTACTCGAAGGCTTCTTCGATGATGCGGCGAAGCGTTGCGCTCTTGCCGGCACCGCTCGTCCCCTGGATCAGGAGACGGCCCGCGAGGAGCTTGTCGAGATCGAGGTTGAGGGGCCCGGCATAGTGGCGGCCGATGGGGACGCAGTTTCGTTCGTTCGGGGTCTCGATGTCCATGAGGATCTCCTTTCGTGAAGATCTGAAGCCGCTTGCGCGGTGGGGATTTCGGCAAATGTTCGGCGAATCTTTTCCGAAATTCCGCCAATGCTTGGCGATGGCTTTCCAGCGTCAGGCAGCCCTGGCTGCGTGCAGCTCGGCAAATCGTTCACGCACCGCCCGGGCGG
Organism: Porphyrobacter sp. YT40; assembly: GCF_006542605.1. GTDB lineage: Bacteria > Pseudomonadota > Alphaproteobacteria > Sphingomonadales > Sphingomonadaceae > Erythrobacter. The sequence goes on along the minus strand of NZ_CP041223.1, from coordinate 177,059 downwards.
TCGGCCATCGGTTCGCTATGCGAAGTCGCGATGTGAGTGTTCCGCGCACGCTGCAGATCGTCGCGGCCTCGTCATGCGCCGGTATCCGCGGGGGCCAGCCCTTCGTGAATCGCAGGTCGGCGGGCAGGCGGCTCTCCAATGTGCGACGCTCGACCGCGAGTCGTTTTGCTGCTGCCAGGCCTCGCCTCTGGTCGCTACCGAGAATTTCCGGTCGGATGTCGCCGAGCCACCGGCCGGGTTGGAACGAAAATCCGGAGTTGATCTCGATCTCCACGATCGACCGGTAGGCCGGATGGTTTCCCTCGCACTGTGCGGAAACCATGAGGTTGTTGAGGCCCGCGAGGACGCAGTAGCTGCAGCTCAGGCGATCGGCGCCACGATCGTACGCTTCATGGAGTGGTATGGCGTGCGCTGAATGGTAGGCGAACACCTCCCCGGCGGTCCAATCCACGATTGGATGCCAGGTCAGCATCCGGGTTCCTGCACGGTTGCCGTCCGGCGCAAATCGCGTGTCGCGTTTGCTGACGGGTGCCGCGGCGCGCGCGTGACTTTCTTCGCGGCGTATCCCGACGACCGAAATGACCGTCTCTCCGGCCATTCTGGCGCGCAGGAACGATCCGATGGGCTGTACCTTCGTCTCGCCGGTGCAGAAGCGCAGGCGGGCAGACGAGAAGGGTGAGACGAGCTGGTAGGTCTCGAGGTTCTCGTAACGACGCAGCGAGCTCGCCCAGCGCTGTTCCCAGCGTTCGATGAGCCCTCCGGCCTTGCGCCGTACCACTGTCAGCTCAACAGCAAGCATGGCCGCGATCCGCTCGACCATCGCCGGCGTGGAGAGCCATTCGATGCTGCCCAGGTCAGCGTGTATCGCGTGGCGCCTGTCTCTGGGGTGACCGATCATGTCGAGGTGGGCGTTGACGGCGAACGCGGCCGCGCTGGAGTCCTTCCCGCCTGAGAGGCTGAAAACAACGTGGGCTCCTTGCCGGAGCGCCGAGGTCACCTCCGGGTCGAGCGCGATCGGCGGCTCGAAGTTGCTCATGCGATCCTCTTGGGCCGGATGGTTTCCGGGGGATCGCTGATCGTGTGCGCGATGGCCGACAGGACAGTGACCTCACCCCGTTCCCGATAGGCGTCCTTGTCGACGAGCGCGCAGAGTTCGTCGTCCGCATAGGTGGGCCGACCGAGGTGGTTCACGGAGACGACCTTGCGGGCGATCACGCCCACCTTTCCTTCGGGAACCCAGTCGGCCCAGTCACCCCAGGCCGTGGTGGTGCAGAATTCGCCGATGGCGGCGCGGTAGGCCTCGCGCGTGCGCAGAACGGACGACTGATTGGGTGCTACGCTCTCGCCTGTATGAGCGGCGTAGCGGTCGGGGTGCCAGCAGCGGACCGTGTCTCGGGCGAGCTGGAGAAAACCTGCAGTGGAGGTTTTCTGGAGTGCAAGTTCGCTCTCGAAGGCGAGGTAGACCAGCGACCAGTCGCAATCCTCCTCGTAGGCGTCTCCCGACAAACGCAGGGCGGCCGGCATGGCTGCGGATCTGGCCTCGGAGAGGAGCAATCCGCCGTGCGAGGCGGTTGTCACCGACCAGATTCCAGAGGCAATCTGATCGGCCTGCTGGACTGCGCCCCAAGGCGATTGATCCGGACGGGGTGAAAGCGGAAAGTTGGGCATGAGCGAGACCTCCTGACGGTTCGCTCCACCCCTCCCCCTTCCCTTCAGCCAATCACCGACAGCGCCCTTTCCGTGATCGCCTTGGCGGTGACCTCTGGGATCGGCAAGGCGAACACGGGCCCGATCTCGCGTAGCCGTTCGTATTCGATCGCGCGGAGTTCGAGATATCCAGGATCCGTCGACTGGAGCACCTGCAGGGCGAAGACCACCTGCTGCTGGGTTTGTGTGTCCTTCACGGCGATGAGGAAATCGGGGCGCGCCGAACCGTGCTCGGTCTCGATGTCGAAGAGGATCTTCTTGACCGACATCCGCACACGGGTGCGTCGCAGCTCGTACTGTGCGCCCTGCAGCTCCTTGAGGATTGTTCGATCATGGTCGCGCTCGGCCGGCACGAACTGGTTGCCGCTGAAGACGGGCTGTGCATAGGCGCGAAGCGCGCGATAGCCTTCCCGCTTGCTGTGTTCGCCGACAACGGCGAGGACAAGAAAGGGAGGTTGGACCTCCGCCCGGATGATGCCGGTGTGCTGGATCCGGTTGCGGACCTGAACGGTGCCGAGACCGGTGACGATCTCGCTCCCGGTGATTTCGCTCGCCTCGAGCAGCAGGAAGGCTTGCGGCGCGAAATCGGCGGGCCACGTTCCTTCGGCTTCGCGCAGGCGGGCGTGAACGCGTTTTGTTTCGTAGTCGATTGCGGTGGTGTAGAAATGCCGCGCAAGCGAGATGCCGGGCGCAATTTCGAACTGGCTTGCGATGTCGCGCAGACGCTTCATCTCGGCGCTGATCGAGCCTTCGCGCGGCCCTTGGGGCGGCAGCTCGCGCAGGATGTTGGAGCGCGCCCGCTCCAGCAGCAGCCAGAGCAGTTTGCCGAGCCGCGGAATGGCGACTCCGCGGGAGCGATCGTCCGGTTCGGTCGCGTCGGGTTTCTGTGCGAGCTTCTCAGGGGCCTTCTGATGGGCGTTGAACAATCCTTTGGGCACATCGATTTCGTAGAGCGTGTCCTTGCTCGTCTCGCGGATTCGCTGTGGCGCTTGGGGCATGTAGAAGGGGCATTTCGGGTCGTGGCTCGGCCGCGACGTAAGGCGTCTCAGGTAGTAGGTCTCTTGGAAGCTGAGGTACGCGGGACTCATCAACGGCGGCGGGCGATCCTCGCCCAGGCAATCGCAGGCGAGCCATTTCGTGTTTTCCCGCGAGGTCACCACCAGCGACACGGATGCCCGGTGGTCGGCGTCGCTGCCCTTACCTGTATACCAGCGAACCAGCGCATCCCTGAGGCCGCCGCTGACGGCGACCCTGCCGGTCTGGCCGGTAGTGTCCTTGGGTATGAGCCACATGATCGGACCTGTTGACGCGCCTTTTTGTTCACTCTATGTTCATCACATAAGGGAGTTTTGCAAGATGAACAAGGTTTTCGCCGTCGGCCAGTTCGATCTCGACATTGCGCTTCGCGATGCCGGCGTGGACGAGATGAATCGCCCTACCCGCCGATCGCTCGCGAATGCCTCGATCGGCGTCGAGGCGTTCGATGCCTATCATTCCGCTCGCGAATTGTTCGAGACGCTGGAAGCCCTTCATGAGGGCGAACGCGGCGCGAAGCGCAAGCTCACGCAGGTACTTTCCTGCGGCTGCGACGATTACCAGCGATGCCTCTACTATACGCTCGCTGGCCGCGGCGTGCTGCAGATGCTGGACGATCTCGAATGGCTGCTCGACTTGCTCAAGGCGCGGTGCGAGATCTCGGCATCATTGTTCCGGGCAGGTTCGCTCCCGCAGGTTCAGGTAAATCCCTATGTCTCGGCCGAGCCTGATGGTCCGGTGCCTGCGCGCGGAAGCGATTTTGAGCAGGGCGCGTCGTGGTTTCTCGATCCGGCGCTCGGCGGTCACATCGACGAGTAGTCCAGTTCGGGTGTGTGATTGGCATGTCGCTCGTCGCGGCAGCTTCCGACCCCATTGCGGACGCTGATAGATGTGATAGGCTTACTTACGTGCGGGTCCTATCTCCACCTTGTCCCGCTTGCGGAAAACCGGTTCCTTTTTTGAAGACTCAATGGGGTCTTGGGAAACCTTTCATCTGCGATGGTTGCAGAACCGAGCTGGTCATTCCCAAGAATTTATGGATCGGTTTGGCGGCATTCGTGTCTTTCTGGATGTTGAAAGATCGCATGGACTCGCCCTTCGAAGTTGTCCTGCTGATCGCTGGCCTTGCGGCCGCAGTTCTTATCCTGTCGCGATTTCTTCTGATCCCGCGGAGGGCATAAGGTCTGCTTTCCACCCTATTGTGTTGAAAATGTCGAAGCTGACGACCCAGCGGTCAGTTTTTGGCAATAATGATTCAGATCAGTCTTGCCGCTTGAATCACTGCTGCGTCGAACGGCCCATCAAGATTCGATTATTGCTGACCAAAACGCGCGGCAGACTTTTTCAACACAATACACCCAATTGCGGACGTTTCGTAAGCGTCCGGCCAACCACGAGTTGCGGGGTTGCCGCTGAGCGATGAAGGACGGTTCCTGAAGGGAGTTCTTTCTGGACTCCAGAAGGAGATCCTGTGTCCGACGGTGGCGGCGTGATTGTGCGGACGGAGCGGCGGCGGCGCTATTCTGATGCGGAGAAGGCCGCAATCGTCGCGGAGAGCTTGCGCCCCGATGTCAGGGTCACGTCGGTCGCGCGCAGGCATGGCATCGCCAAGAGTTTGATCTAAAACTGGCGTGCCAACCGGCGCGAAGCTCAAGCGATTGCAAGGAAGGCGCTGGAGTTTATCCCATGCGGCCAGTTCGTCGAGGCCACAGCGGACACTTCGGCTCCCGCGATCATCCCTGAGGGGCCAGAGCCGTCGGTCGGCCCTTTGGTGGCCGGTGTAGCGGCTTCTCCGCCGACCGAGCCGCCACGAGCAGGCACGATTGCCATCGAGCTCGCCAACGGAGCGCGCTTGACCGTCGACAGCTTCGTCAACGAGAAGGCGCTCGCCCGGGTTCTGCGCGCGTTGAAGGCCGTGCCATGCTGAGCCTGCCGCCGGGCACCAAGGTCTATCTCGCCAGCAAGCCGGTCGATATGCGCAAGGGCTTTGCGGGCCTGAGCGTGCTTGCCAGCGAAGTCTTCAGGCTCGACCCTTACAGTGGGCACGTTTTCCTGTTCCGCAGCAAGCGCGGCAACTACCTCAAGGCGCTAATCTGGGACGGCACCGGCCTGTGCCTTTTCGCCAAGCGGCTCGAGCGCCATCGCTTCGTGTGGCCGCCGCTGGTCGATGGGGGTGTGGTGCTGACACCGGCGCAGTTTTCGCTGCTTCTGGAGGCTATGGATTGGCGGCGGACGGTGGCGCCAAAGCCGCCCAAACGGCCTGTGCATATCTAACGAATCGGGCGCGGTTTTCCTGCCTTCGGCTTGGTCAAGATCGCCCATCATGTTATCCGCTGTTCGTGTCTCCCGCCGACCTTGATTTACCCTCCGATCCGGACGAACTTCGGGCCTTTGCCGAGGCAATGAAGGAGCGCCTTTCCGCTTCGGAACAGGCGCTTGCTGACGAGCGCAAAGCACACGATGCAACGCGAGACGAACTCGGTGCCGCACGCAACGCGATCAAGCCGACGACGCTTCAGATCGAGAAGCTCAAAGCCCAGCTTGCCAAGCTACGGCGGATGAAGTTCGGCCAGTCGTCCGAGCGCTTGACGCAGCTTGCCGACCAGCTCGAACTCACGCTTGAGGATGTCGAGGCCCAACAGGCTCATGCCGAGTGCGTCGTGCGCGGCCAGGTCGATCGGGACGAGGTCGAACCGGGCAAGCCCAGGCGCAAACCCAAGCGCGCGCCGCTGCCCGATCATCTGCCGCGCGATGTGCTCGTGCACCCGGCACCGGGCATGGATCGCTGCGCAGCGTGCGCTGGCGCGGTGAGCGTTCTGGGTGAAGATGTCACCGAAGTGTTGGAATATGTGCCTGCAAGCTTCCGCGTGGTGCGCCACGTCCGGCCCAAGGCCGCCTGCAAGTGCTGCGATACCATCGCCCAGGCACCTGCGCCCAGCCTGCCGATCCCGCGCGGCCGCGCCGGTCCTGGCCTCTTGGCGCACATCATCGTCGCCAAGTTTGCCGATCACCTGCCGCTATACCGTCAGTCGCAGATCTATGCGCGCGAGGGCGTCGAACTTCCCCGCTCGACGATGGCCGACTGGCTCGGTCAGGTCACCTGGCTGCTCGATCCGCTGGTCGAGCGGCTTTGCTCTCACGTCATGGCGAGCCAGAAGCTCCACGCCGACGAAACGCCGGTGCCGGTGCTGGCTCCCGGCACGGGCAAGACAGCGACCGGGCGATTATGGGTCTATCTGCGCGATAACCGCCGATGGAGCCCGGCAGACAGGCCCGCAGCCCTGTTCCGCTATAGTCCTGATCGCAAGGGCGAGCGGCCGCGCGAGCATCTTGCGGCCTTTGCGGGCTCTCTGCAGGCCGATGCCTATGCCGGGTTCAACGCGCTCTACGACCCAGGCCGGGAGCCGGGTCCCATCACCCCCGCCGCTTGCTGGGCGCATGCGAGGCGCAAGCTGCACGATGTGCTTGTTGCCGATCATCGATCCGCTGCGCGCAAGGGACTCGGCCTGATCGCGCAGCTCTACGAGGTCGAACGGTTGATCGAGGGTGAACCTCCCAAGGAGCGTCTGCGCCAGCGCTCAGCATCAAAGCTCATTGCCCTCGACTTCTTTGCGTGGGCGGACAGCGTTCTCGACCAGGCATCGGCGCGCTCACCGCTTGCCGAGGCGCTGCGCTATGCCGTCAAGCTGATGCCAGCGCTGCTCGCCTACACCCAGGACGGACGGCTCGAGATCGACAACAACCTTGCCGAGAACGCGCTGCGCGGCATCGCGGTCGGGCGCAAGAACTGGCTGTTCGCCGGCGCGGATTGCGGCGGCGAGCGGGCGGCCGCGATGTATTCGCTGCTCGAGACCGCCAAGCTCAACGGCGTGAACCCGCAGGTCTGGCTGACCGACGTCCTCGACCGCATCGGCAAAGGCCATCCCATCAACCGCCTCGACGAGCTCCTGCCATGGGCGTGGAAGGCGGCTCGTTCCAGTGACCCCGACGCTGCGTGAGGACCCATTGCGCCGATGGCAGCTATCTGCGATTTTCCGCCAGAAGCCGACATTCAGCAAGCGACCCGAACTCCAGACAATTAAGCCCCACGCTGCTTGGCCTAAAACCCGTCACCTCATAAGGTGGTAGTCGCGCAAAGAGCTGCTTTTGTCCGATGAGCAGAAACGGGCGCAGTGGAGGCAAATGACGACAAAGCTTTCGCTTCCCAGATTTGTGACGGCCGTTTTGGCCTTGATGTTCATCTGGGCCATCCTCGTTACCTTCGCGCCCCTGACGGATCTTGGAGGAATGAAAGTCGACGGGACTGGCAGCGATGTATTTGCGAAAGCCGCGCGCGAAGTGGCAGAAGATCATCGCGGCAACCTTGCGCTCGTCTTGATCGAAAACGGCAAGGTCGCTCAGTCGCACACGATGTCGATCGGCAAGCCGGTTTCCGGCGACTCCATGTTCCAGATGGCCTCGGTCAGCAAATGGGTCACGGCCTGGGGTGTCATGGCGCTCGTCGAAGCCGGGAAAGTCGATCTGGATGCTCCCGTTTCGCGCTATGTCAAACGCTGGACGCTACCTCGCGGTGATTATCCGAACGAGCGCGTCACCGTGCGACGCCTGTTGAGCCATACCGCCGGTCTCACCGACGATCTCGGGTATTGCGGTTTCCCTCCCGGCGCGAAGCTGCAACCGATCGAAGACTCCCTGAGCCACGCGGCCGACGCCTGCCCGCTCAGAACCGGCGCAGTGCGCGTCGGCAAGGAGCACGGTTCGTGGCGCTATTCAGGGGGCGGCTACACCCTGCTTCAGCTCATGATCGAAGAGGTGTCCGGGGAGCCCTTCGCAGACTACATGGATCGTACGGTCCTGGACCCGCTCGGCATGGAGAACTCGACCTTTCGAACGAGTACAGCGGGCGCTGCGGACGTCGCCGAGTTCTTCGGGGCCGATGGTGGGGTTGCGCCGCATTACCGCTACACGGCAGCAGCGGCGGCATCGCTCTATTCGTCGGCAAACGACATGGCACGATTTGCACAGGCACATATGCCGGGTCCCGACGGGGAAGTGCCCGGCCGGGGTGTGATCTCACCGGGCTCTCTCGCATCCCTGCGCGCGCCAGAAGCGGACTTGTTCGGTTCTGCCCACTGGGGCCTCGGCGTTCAGCTGTTTGCGAGAAGCACGCGCGGAGACTTAATCTTTGGTCACAACGGGGGCAATGTGCCTGCGGTCAATAACACCGTGCGTATCGAAGCCGCGACCGGCGATGCAATCGTCGCCCTGTCTACAGGCGGCAGGGGTATCGCCACCCGATTGGGTGGCGCATGGACCGCCCAGCGACGTGCCGCAATCACCCCTGCAATGATTTACGGCACGGCCTTGCGGCTGACCAGTCCGGCGGAAGCGCTGATGCCTTTGCTCTGGATTGTCGGCGGATGGGCGACCATTCTTGCGGGGAGTTTCCGGTTGCGCCGTCGAGACCGTTCGCGCCATCCTTGCGCTTCATAGCGAAACCGAGCCAAAGGCCGCATTACCGTTTTCTTGACCGAAAGAAGACTGTCGCCTTCCCACCCAATTTTGGACGTTTCAGCCTTCCGCGGATTTCCTGATTAGCGGACTGGCAGCTTTGCCTCACCATCCACTGAAAGCGGATACTCTGCTAACGACCCCGTTTTGGACATACAGGTGGACCGATTAGCGACTTGATAGCTGACACATGTTCATCTGCAGACTGACGTCTTCAAAGCGGTCGCTTGAAGAACACGACCCGCTCGGTCTCGGAAAAGCCTATGGCAGCGTGAAAGGCGTGACTGCCCACGTTATCCAACAGGGCGTTTGAGGCGTATTCCTTTGCGTCGCGCCCCGTACCCCATTCAGCAACCGCATTGCTCAGCGCGCGAGCGACGCCGCGTTTCCGCCAAGTTGGATCGACATATATACCTTCAAGAAAAACGACCGGCGACGTGTCGCATCCTTCGACATAATCCCGGCGGATAGTCGCTTCCGCAAAGCCCACCACAACTTGATCGTCGTCGAGAGCCACAAAAGCAGTGCGGTCGGGGTTGCCGGAAAGATAGAGTTCTTCCGCTTCTTCTTGGTGATCTTCAACTGTGTCCCAGGCCCACAGGCTGATGCGCAACCTCGCCCATTGCGGCAGATGAGTAGAGTCGGCGGCGATTATGTTCATGTTGCGATAGTAGCCTCGTCGGCAAGGATTTACCATGTCCGGTATCGGCCAAGGATCGCGATTACCGGACAGTCGGTTTCCCACCCCCAATCGGTCATTCCGGTGCCGCCACCCGCATCCCGAAACTGGCCATTGCCGACAACGGTTTCGACCGGACGCTTACGACGTTTCCTCAAAAGTCTTGAGCTGAGGTCCTTGTTCAGAGCAGCACTACCTGGAGTTCGACGTCCGCCGGACGCCCTTCTGCGGCAGGGATGACGCGATACGGTTGGAGCTCGCAATCCGTCCGGACGACGGCATGGTCCTCGCCGGTGATTTCGCTCAACCTGATGGCTATGCGTTCCGCGTTCATTCGGCCGCAGAGCTGCTGTCGCCGGCGGTCTAGCGATGTGCCCGACATAATGGGTCCAATCTATCAGGCTGCCGGAAAGATGGTCCTGGCGACTTTGGGTTGACGGATGATCTCGAAGCGTCGTTCGAGCAGGCGGGATATCTTGAAGCGGCCTCGGCCGTCGGGCAAGGTCAGCGTCAGTTTCCGGCCTTCGCGTCGAACCTTGAAATCGGCGTGCCTGCTTCCATCGGTGAACTGCATCGGTTCGGGGAAACGGATGAGGTCGCCATCGGCGATCGTGCGTTCGGTGAGCTCAAGCAGCCGGTAGCAGCGTCGTCGCCAGTCGAGGGCATAGGGATGGGTACTGCTGGTCAGGAGCTCGAGGACACTACGAGGACACCCAGCCTCGCATGGGCCCATATCCTCATCCATGTCCTTGTATCCGAAGATGTGACCGTCGGCGGCTTTCGGATTCCAGCGCACCAGACAGATGATGGCGGTGACGTAGAGCCGGGCGCCGCTTTCATCGTATCGTTCGACGGCGGCATAGTAGGCGCTGCCGGAATAGACGCTTTTCAGTACCCGTAGTGCCCGGAACGGCGTTTCTCCAGTGGCCGGGCGCTCGTAGGTCAGCTGGGCGTCCAGATAGGCTTTTGGCGTCTCGTAAGGCGCCATGCCGAGGCGCGTCATCGTAAGCCATCCCATGATCGTTTCCTTCAGATGAGGCCGGGCTGTGCCGGCGAAGGCAGTTTGAGTTCGCGCGCGATCCGTGCGGCGAGCGCCGGGATGTCGCGCAGCACGGTGATCGGCGCCTTGCGCATGGCGGCACCCGGGGGTTTCCAGTGGGGGTTTCGCCATGCAACGCCGGGCTCCCCGTAGCGCTCGGGAGAGATGCGAAGGTAGAGCTGCTTCGCTTCCAGCGTGTGATCGCCGGCGAGCGATTCCTGCGGGGTCGTATAGCCTAGCCGGTAATCGGTGTGTTCGAGGCCGAGCTGGAAAGCGATTGCGCGAAGGGCCCGGCTCCCTTCACGGCGATAATGCCGCAGCTCCTGCGGGCGGTAGTCGAGACCGCGCCGAACGAGAGCGACGATCGCCGGCGCGCGTTTCAGTTCTGCGATCCTCTCGATGCATTGGCGGCACAGATTGTCGTCAAGCGCGGTGTGACAGAGGGATTCGCCGTTCGAGATACGCCCGAGATGGCGGGTGAGCAGTTTGATCGCCGGACAGAGCGCGGGATCGAGCGCGGCCAGCCTTGCGTCGTCCACAGCTTCGTTGAGCGCTCGCAAGGCGTTTTCGAATGTTGTCAGGCCATCGGGCTCGAGCGCGCGCCGGTAGCGGTAGTCGATGTCGCAGGTCATGGGCCTTGTCTCCGTTGGTGATGCAACGGACACCCTCCCCCTCCCCTCAATGCAGGAGGCGCGATGGCGGCGGCAGCGGAGCACCGGCAACCGGCTCGTAACTGATCGGCCGACGTAGAGCCTCCGGCGCGACGTGTTCGATGATCCGGACGATCGCGGATAGCGCCACACCTTCCGGATGGGTGATGATCGTCAGGACCTCGCTCCCGTCGTCGCTGCCAACGAGATCCCAGCTCGGAAGCCCCTTGCCCAGAAGCGCGTCCAGGACGGCTTCCGGTCTGCGGCGCGGGAATGTCAGCGAGATCCGTTCGCGCAGAGCCGGTCCGATCAACACCCGCTTCCCGTCGACCAGGTCGGTCGCGTACTGGTGGAGCTGGGCGAGGCGTACTACCCCGTCCAGACCCGGCTCAAGCGCAAGCCTGAAGTTCGACCGTATCATGGTCTTCCTCCTGCGCTTCGCTGTCGTACCCGGAGAATGCGGCGAGGTAGGTGAAGGCCTGGTCTGCCTTGGCTGCCGCGGTGATGATCGCACTCTTGTCCGATTTGAGGATGTCGAGCCAGTGGCCGATATAGCTCGCGTGGCTCTCGTGGAGATCCGCAGGCAAGCCCAGCTCGTAGCAGATGCGCGCCGAGATCTGCTCCGCAACCAGCTCTTCGAAGGCATAGGCCTTGTCTCCGAAGCGCTTCCCGAATTCGCGCGCCATACGTGTCGGATGGCCGGTCCAGTGGCCGGTCTCGTGGGCGAGCGTGGCGGCAATCCCGTCCTCGTCGATGAAGGCGTTGCGGTGCGGCATCTGGATGAAGTCGCCGCCCGGGGAATAGAAGGCACGGTCACCGCCATAGCGTACCTCGCTCGGGATCGGTGCGAAGAACGCCGCGATCGCAGCGGCCTTCTCGGACGCTGTCGGCGGAGTCTCGGGGACCGGGTCGGGATAGAAATGGGTCGGCAAGCCGTCGATCTGCGAGGCATTGAAGACCGAATAGGCGCGCATGAACCTGATCGTTCGCGAGGATTCCTCGCCCGTCACCTGGTCGACGTCGGTTTTCTTCGTCGAGTTGAAGTAGATGCTCGGCTCGGCGCTTTCGCCGCGGCGTACCTGTCCGCCGAGTTCCTGCGCCTGGCGATAGGTCATCCAGTAGCGGGACTGATACCCCATCGTGTCTGCGACCGCCCAGAGATAAAGCCGGTTGATGCCCGTATAGGGCACCCCGTTGGCCCGCAGCGGGGCACCGCCTGCTCCGGTCTTCTTCCACGGGCGGCGCCACGGAAGGGTGCCTTCCTCGATCTTTCGGATGATGAGGTTGGTGATGTCCTGCGCGACGTCGCGCTTGGGGCTGTGTTTCATGGCGGCTCTCCGGTCGGGAAAAAAAGGCCCGGCCGCTGCGTGAGCGACCGGGCCAGTTGCATCAGGAGGGTTGCGGCGCCGTCAGGCGTTCACCGCCGCTTCTTCGTCGACGTCTTCGAGATCCTCGGACGTGGTGTCGTCGTCGGCTTCGTTTTCGTGGTCCTCGACCTGTTCCTCCGGCTCGTCAGCGCCGGCCGTGACGGGAACCTCGAATTTCATGGCCTCGGGCAGCCATGCGAGGGCGCGTTCCTTCACCTCTTCCTCGACGATCGCATCGCCGGAGAAGATCTTCTCGCACGTCTTCGACAGGTCGGCCTTCTTCGAGGCTGCGTAACGCGCTGCGAGCTCGCTTCCGCCGATGTCGGTCAGGGCCGCAAGACACGACGTCTTGTTGATCCGGTCGAACAGGTTTTCTGACGTCGGTCGCCACATCGCGGCGACATCGACATCGAGGATCGAGCCGAGCACGGCGTGGATCGGATGATATTCCGAATTGTAGCCCTTCTTCGCTTCCAGCGAGACGGCGACGACGTAGGAGAGCCAGGCGGCCTTGGCCTCGTCGTCGAGCTCGCGGAAGGCGAGGAAACGATCGGTCACCATCTTGGGCTCGTGCCAGCTCTTGTCGAGCGCGTCCGCTGCGGCTGCGAGGATGCCTTCGGCCGCGGACTGGGGAATGTCGCCATAGGCAGGATCCTGCGGCTTGCCCGCCTTCAGCGAGGTGCCCTTGCTCTCGTAGCTGCGATCATCGCACAGCGCGAAGATCGCGTAGTCGAGCGCGAGGCCGGGATCGCCCAGGAGTGAGGCTGCGAGGATGTTGCGGCGCTGGACCGACAGCTCGTCGAACAGCTTCGCGCTGATCGGCTTGTCGCCGCCCGGCGCGACCGCTTCGGGTGTCGCCGGCCGCGGAGGAGTCGAGCTCGTGCTTCCGGTGGGGCGTTCCTCGGAAGTCGCGGTGACGTTGCCGTCCTCGTCCTGCTCGAAGCTGAGGCGTTTCTCGCTGTAGTAGTCGCTCTCGAGGACCATCTCGCCCTTGTTGGTGAGGATCAGGAAGCGGCCGACTTCGCCGCGCCATTCCTCGGGAAGTTCGCGAACCGGGTTGTTGAGCTCGTCGCGCTCGGTCGAGAGCGTATCGTACTCGGTCTCGAGTTGTTCGAGGTCGACGCTTTCGTCTTCCTGCGCGCTCTCGTCTTCGAAGATCTCGTTGATCTCGTCGATCCGTGCGTCGATCGCGTCGATGCGGGCGCGCGCTTCTTCGGACAGCGGCGCTGCTGGAAGCCGGACCGGGCCGACGTTGAGTTCGCTGCGCGCGTGCCAGCTGTTGGTCGACGCAACGGGATTGATCCAGGCGAGGCCCGTTTCGGCCGCGAGCCGTTCGGCTTCGGCTTCCATCTTCGCGCCTGCGAGCTGGTGGGCGACTTCGACATCAATCCAGCGGTCGTCTGCCGCTTCGCTGAACAGGTCGCGTTCGATCTTGCCGCCTGCGGCCACATAGGCGTCTTCGCCCACGAGCAGCGCGATCGGATCGTTGCCGCGCAGCGAACCGTCGGCGATCATCCGGCGGATCGCGTCGGCGCTGGGATTCCAGGCGTGGCGCATCTGCTCGAAAACGCGGATTTGCACCTCGTGCTGATCGGTCGCGGCATAGGCCTTGGCGAGATCGAGGGTGATGTCGCCGGCAGCAAGCGCCTCGAAGATCGGGCCTGCAAGGTTGGCGAGCCGCAGGCGCCCTTCGACGAACCGCTGGGTCAGCCCGAAACGCTTGGCGACGGCGGCGGTGTCGCCGTCTTCCTTGATGAAGTGCTGGAAGGCCTGGCATTCCTCGGCCGGCGTCATCTGCAGGCGCTGGAAGTTCTCGGCAAGCGAGACTTCGCTGGCGTTGTGTTCGCGCCGGTCGATGACGAGGCACGGAACCTCGAAGTCGGCGTCCATCGCGCCGCGCTCGACGATCCGGTGCATGGCGCGCATCCGCTTGCCGCCACCGATGACCTCGAAACGACCGCGCTTCTTAGCCTTGGCGACGATGAGGTTCTGCAGCACGCCCCGCGCCTCGATGTCAAAGGACAGGCGTTCCTCGAATTCGGGATTGGGGCGCTTGCAGACGTTGTCTTCGCTCTGGTCGAGCTTGCTCAACGGGATAAGTTGCATTGGTCTGACTCCTGATGACCGACCGGCCAATTACCGGCCACCCCATCCCCTCCCCCTCCCCTTGCCGCTGTCCCGAGTCGTCAGAGCGGCGTCAGGAGCGCCTTGACGACGGGTTCGGGGTTGTCCTTCGGGATGAACAGCCTGGTGCGGTAGGCGATGATCTCGGTGAAGCACCCGATGCTCTTCAGCCATTCCACCTGATCTGCGGGTGCTCCTGCGATTTCGATGCGCAGTTCGCCAGCGACGCGCGAGCGCTTCAGTACCGCGCTGAAAGGCTGTTCGATCGTGACGCTGCGGTTTTCGCGCAGCGCCTTGACCACGGCGTCCTCGGTCAGCACCGCCGTCGAGTTGGCTCCGAAGGCCTTCAGCACGTCGGCAACATCGGTGTCGTAGACGATGCGGCCGAGCCAGCTGCGCCCTTCGAGATCGACGATCCGGTTGACCTCGAGATAGTCGCGCGGAAGGTTCGACCAGATCGGCAGCAGCAATCCGGTCGCGAGGTGGACCGTCTCGGTGTGTAGGCGCGACGCGCTGTCTTCGGCCTCGGCAGTCCACAGACGCGCGAAGTCGGCTTCGCTGCAGGGAGTCCATGCACTTTCCTCGAGATCGCGCAGCTGGTGGTACTCGCGGCGCAGCGGGCGGTGCAGGATCACCCGCTGGATGAGCTCGCCCTTCTCGGTCATGAAGTGCCTGGACGGTTCGCAAAGCGCCGCCTTGTCGCTCTTCGTGTTCCGCATAAGGGTGCAGCCGTCCGACCATTCCCGGCGTTCGAGCACCCGCTCGAGCGAGGTCGGCTGACAGCGGGTGGTAAGATCGAGCCTCAGAAGGTGCGAGGTGGCGCCAGTGCGGTCGTCAGTGCGGAGGACGATATCCTCGGCGACGCTGGCCGATTCCACCTGGATTGTCTCCACTCCGAGATCGAGAGTGCCGGCGTCGCGCGCGGCCGACACCCTGGCCTCGACGAGCGCGAGGAACTCTTCGAAGATCGCGTTCTGCATTGCGATCGGCAGCGCGAGGATGCGATTGAGCCAGCGCTGGATCGGCGGCAGGTCCTCTTCGAGGATGCCGTCGGCCGACGCGATCTTGAGCCCGCTCCTCTTCTGAAAGTCGAGTAAGGTGGCGCTGTTAAGCTTGCCCTCGGCAAGCAGTCCGAACCACGTCACGAGCGCTGCCTTGGCGTATTCGCTTTCGAGATTGTCTGCGGGATCGAACAGGTTCTGTCCGCCGGTCTGGCGCTGGCCCCGGGTCAGCGCACCGAGGCTGTCGAGACGCCGCGCGATCGTACTGGTGAAGCGCAGCTCCCCCTTGCAGTTGGTGGTCACGGGGCGGAAGAGCGGCGTCGCGGCCTGATGGGTCCGGTGCGTGCGGCCCAGCCCCTGGATCGCGCGATCCGCGCGCCAACCCGGCTCGAGCAGAAAGTGGACGCGCTGGCGCTGGTTCTCGGCGTCGAGGCTGGCGTGGTAGGAGCGGCCGGTGCCGCCTGCGTCGCTGAAAACGAGGATGGTCTTGCGACCGTCCATGAAGTGGTCGGTTTCGGACTGGTTGGTCCGCGCCGAGCGTGTTTCCAGCTTCTGGCTGCCGTCGCTCTGGGTGATGAGACGCTTCGTGCGACCGGTCACTTCTGCCGCGCGCTCGGTGCCGTAGTGCTCGATTATGCCGTCGAGCGCCGGCTTGATCGGCGGCAAGGCGCACAGATGTTCGATCAGGCGCTGCTTTTTCTCGACCGCGAGTGCGTTGTGGACCGGTCGGCCCTCGTCGTCGAACATCGGCATCGAGCGTTCCTCGCCGGTGTCGTCGACGAAGACCTGCATTTGTTGGGTCGGGAACGCGCGTTCGAGATAGTCGATCACGTTTTCGCGCGGGCTCAGGTCCAGGTCCAGCTCGGCGCGCTCCTCGGGCGAGAGGCTGTCGAGGCGACGATCGAGGATGCTCTCGGCGGTGGAGACGAGCTGCACGACAACCGCCTTGTCGTCGTCAATATGATCGTTGATGGCGGCGATCAGCGTCGGCAGCTTCATCGAGAGCAGAACCTGGTTGAAGAACCGCTGCTTGGCACCTTCGAACCTCGAGCGCGCAGCTGCCTTGGCGCCGCTGTTGAGCGTGTCGCCCTCGAGCTCGTCGACCACGTTGGTCAGCGCCAGCGCCTCTTCCATGTTCTGGTGAATGATCGCCCACGCGTCGGCATAGGTGTCGTAGATACGAATCTGGTCGTCCGTCAGATCGTGCTTCAGCACCTCGTATTCGACACCCGCGAAGCTGAGCGCGCGGGCCTGGTAGAGTCCGAGTGCCTTCAGGTCGCGCGAGACCAGTTCCATCGCCGCGATGCCGCCCGAGCGGATCTGGCTGATGAAGTCCTCGCGGCTCGAGAAGGCGGTTCCCGGACCCCACAGGCCGAGCCGGACGGCATAGGCGAGGTTGTTGACGTCCGATGCACCGGTGGCGGAGGCGTAGAGTACGCGCGCATCGGGAAGATGGTTCTGCAGGAGCACTCCGGCGATGCCCTGCAGCGAGCCCGCCTTGGCGCCGCGGGCGCCTTCCCCGCCGGCCACGCCGCCCATCTCATGGCTCTCGTCGAAGGCGATCACGCCCTCGTAATCGGGCCCTGCCCAATCGAGCAGCTGCTTGAGCCGCGTTGCGTCCTGGCGCTGGCTACGCAGCGTCGGATAGGTGACGAACACGATGCCTTCGCGAAACGGTAGGTCCTCGTCGATCTTCCAGCTCGACAGCGGTTGGATGTCGGCGGGCAATCCGCCGATCGCCGACCAGTCGCGGCGCGCGTCCTCGAGCAGGCTTTCGTTCTTTGACACCCAGATTGCCTGCCGGCGTCCGGCAAGCCAGTTGTCGAGGATGCAGGCGGCGATCTGCCTGCCCTTCCCCGCACCCGTGCCGTCGCCAAGAAAATAGCCCTTGCGGTAAGCGCGGCCATCCTCTGCGAGCGACAGACCCACCCCTTCCTCGTTGGGCTTGAACTTGCCTGGGAGGTATTGGCCCCAGGCGGCTCCCGCGTAGATGACGGTCTCGAGCTGGGCTTCGGAAAGCTGGGACTCGCTGACGATCCGCTCGTGAAGCCGCGGCGTATAGTCGGGCACCGGCGCCGGAATCGATCCCATCGCGACGCTTTCGACGAGCGGTGTGGGATGCTCGCGCGAGCCGGCGATGTCGATGCGGCTCGGGCGGTAGGGCACGTAGACGCCGGCCTGCGTTCCGAGTGCGCGCGGCGTGGCGAGGGTCGTGTAAACGACCGGAGCGATCTCGCGTGAGACCACCTTGCGCTCGAACTGCGGCGCAGTTCGAGGCGTTTTGCGCATGGCGCGGAAGAGGCTGGTCGCCTTGGGCCGCTGCGCGATGGGACCGGCCTTCGACGGCGGTGGTGCGATTTCTGGCCGTTTGACGATGCGGAACTCGGCCGCGAGGGCTTCGACCGTATCGCGCGCCAGGATGGAGGGTTTGATATTGCCCGGCACCTTGTCGACGACGAAC
This sequence comes from Porphyrobacter sp. YT40, assembly GCF_006542605.1. Taxonomy (GTDB): domain Bacteria; phylum Pseudomonadota; class Alphaproteobacteria; order Sphingomonadales; family Sphingomonadaceae; genus Erythrobacter. The sequence goes on along the minus strand of NZ_CP041223.1, from coordinate 159,485 downwards.
AGGCGAACGGCAACGCTGGTCCCCTGCTTATGATAGCATCGTGCGAGTCTGCAGGAGGTGTGTACCGTGCAATTCGCGAAGGTGTCCTCGTAGATCCGGAGCATCTTGGCGCTGGTCGTGAACCAGTCGGGCATGATGGCGACCACGCGTCCTCCGGGAGGGAGCTTGGCAATCGCCGCGCGCAAATGCCGGACGGCCGCCAACGCGTCGGCCCCCCTGCCCTGCGATCGCGAGAAGGGCGGATTCATGACGATCAGCGTGGGGCGCAGGGCATGGTCGGCGAGCGACGTCAGCATCGCGCCGTCGAAGCCCGTTATCTGCGCTTTGGGGAAAAGCAGCGCGAGCTTGGCCCGGCGCTTGGGATCGAGCTCGTTGAGGTGAAGCGCCGCGACCGGTGGCAACATGCTCACTAGTGATCCGTGTCCGGCACTCGGCTCGAGAAGGACGTCGGACTGGCGCGCTTGCGCGGCGATCGCGACCAGCGCCGCCAGGTCCGCAGGCGTCGAGAACTGCTGGAACCTGATCTGGTCCTCGCTTCTCACGGTGTGTGTGGGGAGGGTCTCGACGAGGCGCGACAGCGAAGCGATCGTCGCAAGTGTCGGCTTCTCAGCGTCCCGAAGATGTTGCGTGAGCGCTGCTTCGAGCAGGTCGTAAGCGTCGCGCTGCGTCCAAACTCCCTGCGCCGAGGAACAACCGTGCAGGGTTTCCATCGCCCCGAAGAGATATTTCTTGGTGAGAGTGCCGCACGCGATGTCTTGCGCGACGTCGGTGATCGCTGCGCGCAGGCGATCGTCGGATTGCTCGAAAAGGTCGGTCACGGTCTGCTCCTGATGCTGATCCGCAACCAGTCCGCCCCCTCCCCTTTTTCAGGTGGTTCAGCCTCCCCGATGCTCGTTGAATTCGGCCCAGTCGGTGAAGCCCCGCGGTGGCGGGTCTCTCGTCACCGTTCGAGTGTCGGTCGTGAGCGCCTCAATCGCCGCCAGCGCGCCAAGCCGCCCCGCCCTGTTGTTGTCCTCGGCGATGATGAGCGTCGAAACCCGGTCGGGGATCCGGACCAATGGCAAGCGTTCCGCACCAAGCGAACTCCAACACGGGATACCCTTGAGCTTGGCGTAGGCGGCGGCATCTTCCATGCTTTCGGCGAGAGCCAGGACGGAGCCCTTGAAGTCTGGCGACCATGCCCCCTCCCCCGGCCGACCAAGCATGTACTTGCCTTTATGGCTCCTGCCCTTTGGCCCGAGCGCGATGCGCTGGATCGCGACGAGCTTTATCCCGGTTCGGACTGGCACAAGAATGGCTGGTCGAAACACCGTGTCGGGCTTTCGGCCGAATGGACATGCGTGGAGATAGCGCAGACCGGCCGCATTCCCGTCAATCTCGCGGTATCGCAGGTACTCTTCAGCCAAGGTCCTCTCGATCGCGCTGGCCTTGTCCCACAGGCGAGCGGCGTTCGCCGCCCCAGGATGGTTCTGCAACGCCGGTGCTGGTGAATTTGGAATGGGTCGTGTGCGAGCGATGGTGCGAAGAACGTCTTCGTTCCGGCAGCCGGCGAAACAATGGACGAGAATGCCTTGCTGCCCCTGCCTGATAGAGAGCGATGCGCGTCCGTCGGCATGAGCTGGGCATATGCACATGGCGTAGGATCCGTGCCAGCGACCCTTGAGGCCGGCAACGATGTCCAGAGTTCCTTGTTCGGGCTTCAAAGCGGTCAGCATCGCTCATCCTTCCTAACCCCCCTCCCCCTCGCCTCCCCCCAGTCCTGCTCGCATTCCGAGGCAGGATGCTTTTTTGTGCGTAGCTTCGGCACCTGAATGAAGGCCTTGCTTCACCATCCGATCGCGCATAGGAATTTCACTGCGATAATCGACCCATGCCGAAAGGTATGGTTATGAAAAGAATAGTCCTCGCTGCATTGGTCCTGACAGCCTCACAGGCGTCTGCCCAGCAGACACGGCTTGATGTCTTCCAAACGGAAGCCGCCCAAAGCTTCGCGATTTTGATCCCTGGTTCGGCGCCGGTTTCGGCCTCTCCCGAGCCTGTCGCGGTAAAAGAGTCTAAAATAGACTTGGAGGCCGACTTCGAGGTTCTCAGGTCCTCATCGGCAGAAGGAACTGGCTACTCCGGCAGCCATTATGTGCCCTCATGGATGAGGAACGGTCGGTCGCCGTTCATGTCGCGCACTGGACAAGACGAGAACGCTCCGGGCGATCCGGACTGTATGACAGACGGATACTTCCCGCGTTCCGGGAATTAGCGGGGAAGCCCAAGCCAGACGGTTGATCTATTTCGACGATATCATGCTGGCTGCCTGCGAAGCAGGCATCCCGTTCCGACTTTTCGACGCCCTTGTCGCGCAGGAGAGTCGGTACCGCCCCTATGCACGCAGTTCTGCGGGCGCGATGGGTCTGACCCAACTGATGCCGGGAACCGCGCATTACGTTGGCGTGCGCGATCCATGGAACGTACAGGGAAATCTGCGAGGAGGAGCGCGCTACCTAAGGGAGCAGCTTGACCGTTTCGGTTCGTGGGAGCTCGCGCTCGCCGCGTATAATGCTGGACCTGGCAACGTGCAGAAATTTGGCGGTCTCCCGCCGTTCAGCGAAACCCGCACATACGTTCGAACGATCATGGCGACGCTCGATGGTCGAGCAATCTTCCGATCGACCCCGGTTTCGATGTTGGCTGCCAATCCGTTCCGGAGAGTTCAGTTGGCCCTGTTCTCCCCGGCGTCACAAATCCCAGAAAACTGAAAAACCTACGCTCCATGCGTAGTAAAGAGCGATCACCAGGATCACGGGAGCGCCCTTAAGGTAATTGATTTGCCAACGGATCAATGACTTGGGGAGGAGCAGTGCTTTCTCACTCCAGCTCGATGTTGCGACGCGCCAACGGCCACTTAGCAATTCGTCGGCCGTGACCGCGATTGCCAGCGCGGCGCAGATTAGCGCCATGCAACCGACGCCGATATACAGCGACGTCCAAGCTATGAGCACTTCGTGTTTCATGCGCTGTCAAACTCCGGGAAAGGCTGCCGCAAGGAAAAACTTCCACTTGGGTTTGGTTTCCCCCGGTGCACGTAAATGGTCGCTACCATTCCACTTGCTCAACCGGCAACTCGCCGTACTCCCTATGATGCACGCTGAGTCCACCCCGAGAGTCCGCTCGGCGGATCCCGGCCAGGCTCAAGGTCCCAAAGCCGACCTTCAGGCTTGCGACTGGCGTCGGCGTTTGGCGAAGGCGGTGACGAAGCTTTCCCACATACGCAGCCATTCCTTCTCGGTCCGCCTGCGATCGATGTCGGGACATCCGCGGCGGAATTCGCCAGCCATCATGTCGACATCCCACGGGGCGCCCTTGTCCCGGCCGATGGCGAGAAAGGCCGCCTCGCGGGAGCCGTACTGCAGGCTTCCCGCGGGAAAGGCCAGCAGGTCCGCCGCAGGCTTCTGCACCGCCCTGCCCTCCCCCGAAGCTGCGTCCGAGTGCCCGGCAACTGGTTTCTTCCTGCGCGGTTCGACGCCCACGAGCCGCAGGTGCGCGCCCACGAGCTTCTTCTCGAGCGGCGCCGGCGACGGGTAGAGCAAGACCTTTCGGCCCGAGACATCGACGTTGGCGTTGGGATAGACCGACGAGACGAGTTGCATGGTCTCGCGGACGGTCTGTCGGAAGCGTTTGCTGTCGGCGGCATTACCCAGGTGCTTCGCGAGCTGGTCCCAGGAGATGGCCTGCCCCCTTTCGGCGCTCACCCGCGGCAGACGGTAGGCAAGATATGTATACAGATCGAGCGCCGTCGGCGTCCCCTTGAGCTCGCGGATCGCGACCTCGTTGAGCGGGACCGCATGTTCGACCAGATGCTGGTAGAACACCTCCGACATACGGATCTCGCGAGCGAAGGCGCCGTCCTTGTCGAGCGATCCGGCGTATTCATTCGAAATCTTCACGTCGCGGACCGCAAACGCGTTCTGGTCCGCGTCGGCCCCGTCCCAGCGAATCTGCCATTCACAGGCGAGCAACCGGTCCACCTGCTGTTTCATCAGATTGGCGGTGCCGCGGGGCCCATAGGAAATCGTCTGGTAACCGAGACGGCGCATCCAGTCGGTGAAATTACGCCCTAGAAACACATCGCGCGATCGCTGCTGCACCGCCTGCGAGAGAATGTAGATCAGCGCGACGCGGGGATAGGAGCCGAACGGCACGCCGAGGCTCTTCATCACCCGCTTCCCATCGATCTCCTGCAGTACCGGCCGGGGATTGATCGCGAGAGCGTACCGGCCATCCTCGCGAATGATCGGTTCAAACTCGTCCTTGGGGCGCTTGGTCGGCAGTGACATTGCGCAAAGCGCCGAATGAAGGAAAGCCGGGACAGGTTCCTCGTCCTGCACGCGTAGGAAAGCATCCAACGTCAACTGGCTGCCCGCCTGCTCGGCCAGTCCGCGCACTTCTTCCTCGCCGCCGGAAAGCATGGCAAGCGCGTATTGGTGGCCTAGCGGTGCGCGATCATCTTGTCTCATCGTCCCCTTCCCCGTCTTGCCGGGTGATGTCTTGTCCCGGAATGGACAACAGGGTTCGTGGCCCAAATCAACCCTTTTGGCGATTTTGGAGGGTTTTCCAGTCGAAAACCTGCAAAATCACCGATGATCTCCGGTCCCTTCCGCACACCAGCGGCTCCAAAACCAAAAAATCCAAATAAAACCGATTCGCGAATCGGATTCGTAGAAGGAGATTCTGTTATAGTAGGTATGTGCTCCGACATCATCGGTTTGGCCGCACCGAGATCATAGCAAAAGCGCACCAAGGCCATCGGTCGCGCTCGCTGATCATCGGTTGTTGTCCACAGCACCCCCTATCCGGCCAAGTTGCTGGCCTAGAATGACCTCAACGGCACGAAGATCATCGGTTCTGGGCGCGCTTCCGATCGCGAGGGAGCGAAAAGGGCTCCGAGATCATCGGTCCTCTTGGAAGTTTTGGGGCCAAATCATTGATGAAAGCTTCAACTATCGCTATTCCGGTCGCCAAACTTCCAACGAGGACCTCACATGGCGATCCAGATTTCGACCGATGGGCTCGAAGCCAGCACAGCAACCGATGATCTCCGTTCCCTTCACCGCAAATCGCTGGCGATCCTTAAGCGGTTGCAGACCCACGCCATGGATCCTGAGACTGGAGAGAAGGCTGGACCCACCTTCCCCATTTCCAAGGCCGCCGAGCTTGTCGATCGGACTGCCTCGGCCATCCGCGAGGCCGAACGCGACGGCAGGCTGCCTGAGCGCGGTCGCACCCCATCGGGTCATCGCCTGCCCTATAACCTCACCGAACTCGACCATATGCGCAAGGTTTTTGGGACTCGTCGCTGGCGCGATACGGCCGACACGCCGGCGATCATCTCGGTGTCGAACTTCAAGGGCGGCGTCGGCAAATCGACGATTGCGGTCCATCTCGCGCAGCACTTCGCGATCAAGGGGTATCGCACCCTGCTCGTCGATTGCGACAGCCAGGCGAGTTCTACGATGATGTTCGGCTACCGCCCCGACATCGATCTCACCGAGAACGATACGCTCTACGGGCACTTCCACGACCCTGAATTGCTCGGTGTCCGCTCAATTATCCGCAAGACGCATTTCCACGGCCTGGATCTCATCCCGTCGAACCTGAAGCTCTACAACCTCGAGTACGAGATTGCCGCTCACTTGGCTCAGACACGCAGCTTCGACGTGATCGACCTCATTTCGCAAGCGATTGACGAGGTGGTCCACGACTACGATGTCGTCATCATGGACCCGCCGCCAGCGCTTGGCATGGTGTCCATGGCGGTGTTGCAGGCGGCCAATGCCATGGTCATTCCGATGCCGCCCAGCGTCATCGACTTCTCCTCGACCGTATCGTTCGTCGACATGGCCCGGACCACCATGGAGCAGCTCGAACAGCTTGGGGGGAGGGCGCGCCCGGCGTACAATTTCATCCGCGTGGTGGCGAGCCGGGTGGACGAGAACAAGTCGATGCACCGCGAGCTGCTGGCGATGATGCGCGACGTGTTCGGCGGCTCGCTTCTCACCTCAATCATGCCGACCAGCGCAGAGATCGATAACGCCAGTTCGAGGCTCAAGACGGTGTTTGAACTCGACCGGCCCGTAACATCGCGCGATGTTCACGTGCGCTGCCTTAAGTATCTGAACGCCGTGTGCGAAGAGATCGAAACTGACGTCGTCGCGTCTTGGAGTAGGAGGCAAGGGGAGGGCGGATCATGAAATTGCCACGTGGCAATTGTCGGTTTTCCTCGCGTAGAATCAGAGAGATATGCATTTTCACGCCGGCGTCGGAGGCCACGTGGGGGCGCGCAGATCGCGCGGGCCAAGCGACCCCTGCCGGTGAAATTGCCACGTGGCAATTTCGCTCCGGAACGCAGGAAATAAGGAAGGGTTTGAACCATGGCTAACGGCAACAAAGGCTTCAGTTCGCTGCTTACGGATTCACTTGATGAAGACCTGACAGATGATGAGGCCGCGCCGGCGCGGAGCGTCATGGCGAGCCGCAGCGAGGCGCTCAACCGCTTGGCCTCGGGCAAGGTCGTGACCGACCGGACAGAGTTCGTCGACCCGGCCCGTTGCAGGCCCTGGCGCCTGCACAACCGCGACCTTGACCATCTCACGGAGGAAAGCTGCCGCGACCTCATCGACGCATTCCTCTCGGCCAAGAAGCAGCGAATCCCCGCCATCGTGCGGCGCCTGCGCGATGATCCTGATTTCGACTACGAGATCATAGCGGGCGTGCGCCGCTGGTGGACGGTGCGCTGGCTGCGCGAACACAATCACCCTGAGTTCGAATATCTCGTCACTGTTCAGCAGCTCACGGACGAGGAAGCCTTCCGGGTTTCTGATGTTGAGAACCGGTCCCGCAAGGACATCACCGACTGGGAGCGCGCCCATGAGTACGAAACCGCGCTGGCGGAGTTCTACGAAGGCTCGCTCGCGCAAATGGCCGAGCATCTCAACATTTCTTCCTCTTGGCTAAATCGCATGCTCAACGTTGCCCGGTTGCCCGCGCCGCTGGTTGAGGCGTTCGCCGATCGGCACGATATTACGGTGCGAATAGCGCGCGATCTGAAGCCCTTGGTGAAGGACGCACGCGCGCGCCAGAGCATGGAAGAGGAAGCGCAAGTGATCATATCGGCACGGGCGGCCGGTGAAGATGCGCTGTCGGGTCCGGAAACGGCCAAGCGTTTGCTGCGCGCCACCACGGCCCCGGCCAGTCGGTCCGCGAAGGCGAATACGACATTGCTCAAAGCCAAGACGGGGAAGCCGATGCTGACGGTCACGCGTCCTGCACGAGGCGAGGGAGTGACGATCAAGGTGCATCCCGGCTCGGGCGCGTCCAAGAGCGAGCTCATGAGCGCGATCGAAAAGCTCCTCGCGTAGGGGTCACGTTTAACCCTTCTCGAGGAGCCGGTCGATCGCTTCCATCTCGCGGTCAAAAGCGCAGAGGACGGCGTCCAGACCGGGCGAGGGCGGGGGAGGGGAGGGTGGCCGACCCCGTGGTGCCGCAAGAATCCCGAGTGCGATCCCGGCCTCGCTTGTGATGTAGACCCGCCAGCTCGTGCGTCCCGAGACTTCCACGAAGAGTCCGCGCTCGGCGGCGCGGGCCAGCAGCTTGCCCGCACCCGATACCGTCATGCCCAGGCGATTACTGACGCCGCGGGCCGAGACGGCCGGCGTGGTCAGGGCAAGCTTCCCGAGGTCCTCAAGCTGCCCCGGCCGCAATTCTCCGGCAATGACGGCGGCAAAGTCCCGGCGCCATTTTTCGAGCCGGTCGAGGCGTGCAAGCCCATCTTCGCAATTCTCCCGTATCGTCTTCAGGAGGCGCCGCAATTGCGCGACCCGCGGGCCATGCAACGTACGCAGTGCCGGGTCGCCGAGCGCGAGCGAGGGCAAGGGGGAGCTAGTCAGACCCATGCGCGCACAGAGTGCCGGAAACGCGAGCCAGACATTGATCGTCGCATCCCTTCTCGACCAGAGATCGAGCACGCCGAGCGCGCGGAGGAGCGTGGGAGCCGAACTCCAGCCCTCGGGCTCTTCGAAACTGAAGGGCAGGGCCTCGCGCCAGTGATGTTCGGAGCGATCGCCGAGGGATCGCAGCCACCCGGAGTAGGTGGCGAACGGCTCACCCATTGTAGCAACCGGTGGGCGATGGGGAATGGGAAGGCCCACGAGGGCAGAAAAAACATCGATTTCATCGATTTCGAAGCGCTGCAGCCGGAGCGCTGTTGCATAGCCCGCCCAACTCGCCCGGATCCGCCATGCCGAAGCTACCGAACTCGCGGAAATCCGCGCATCAAGCGCTCCGATGGCCCCCATTGTATCGCCCAGCACGGCAACCAGATCCGATGTCCAGGGGAGGGCGGTGAACGGGCGGACCGGCCGAGTCATAACCCAATAATAGACTGAATCACGCATTTCAGTCTACCCGCCTCGACGCTCAGTGTTGATAATGGCTGCTTATCACCACTAGACACAAGGGCGATTTCCGTTCAGGAGCGGCGCCATGGCCCTGCAAACCGTCCAGCACCCGAGCGCTGCGCTTGCTCGCTTGCCGGATAATCCGGTGGTCACGACGGTCGTAGAACTCGCCGATACACACGGAGCGGTCGATCCGGCCGTCATTGATGCGGCTTCGAGGGCTTGGTCTGCCAACACCCGCCGGGCATTTATGTCCGATCTCGCACTATGGGCCCGCTGGTGTCGCGAGCAGCGCGTCCCCGCGGCCGAGGCCACACCCGACTTTGTCGCGCAATGGGTGCAGGTCCTCTCCAGAACCGCCGAATGCGAAGAAGGGGACGGCGGGAAGAAATGGAAGCGCCGCGCGGCGGCGACAATAGCACGCTATCTCGTCCACATCGGCATGGCCTACCGGATGGCGGGCATGGCCGATCCGACCACAGCCCCTCTGGTGCGCCTCGAAATGAAAGCGATGCGCCGCGCACGCGGAGTGCGTCAGCGACAAGCGAGAGCGATCCGCTTCAAGGGCGAGGTCGCCGATCTCGACGGACCTGCAAGCGGGGTGTGCCTGGCGAATCTGCTCAAGGCATGCCGACGCGATTGGCTGGGCCTGCGCGATCAGGTTCTCTTGCGCGTCGCCTACGACACCGGTTGCCGGCGATCCGAACTGGTAGCGATCGAGATCGAGCACATCAGCGGTGATGGAGCAGAGGGCGGAGCGCTATACATTCCGTCGAGCAAGACCGATGCCGAGGGGGAGGGGGCCTATGCCTATCTCTCGCCAGCGAGCATGAACGCTATCCGAGCCTGGAAGAAAGCCGTGGACATCCGGTCAGGGCCGCTGCTGCGCCGGGTCGAGTTGCATTTCGATGGCACCGTCCGAACGGTCGGCACTAGACCGCTCCATCCCAACAGCGTGACGCTGATTTACCGCCGACTGATCCGTGCTGCCCACGCCAAAGGGTTGCTTGGGCAAATGAGTGACGAGCGGCTCGAGCAGTGGGTGAGGGCGGTTTCGTCACACTCGGTCCGGGTTGGGGTGGCGCAGGACAATCTCGCGGCGGGCGAAGGCTTGCCGGCAATCATGCAGGCCTACCGTTGGCGAGATGCTGCGACAGTGATGCGGTACGGCAGCCAACTCGCGGTTCAAAGCGGGGCAAGCGCGCGTTTGGCACGTCGGTTTTCGACGTGACGCTGTCTGCTTCGCGCCCTCATCCCGGTCGTTGAAGCTTTGCTGTCGATCTCCTGGAAGCGGACGCAGAGCAACTGACAGCAAAGCCGGGAAGCCGTTTATTTATTCACACACTCACGACCCACTGCAGTCATGAGACCACGCTCAGACCCAGCTTTTCGATTTCCCAGCCATCGCCCCTGCGTCGAAGGCGGTAGGCGCCATGCTCCGCGCCGAGATTGCCGTATGTGGCACCGCCAAACCCTGCACAGAAACCGCGATTGCCCGAACAATCGATCCGCGCATCGATGAACATGGCTTTCTCGCTATTCCGGGCAAGGATTACGCCACCGTCGTTCCATGAACAATCGGCGTCAGCGAAGAGTTGCCCAAATCGGCGCGTGAGCCTGTTGCGCAAATCATCGTTTGCCCCGCGCAGACAGAAATGGGCGTGCATGTCGCCTTCGCGCCCCTCATAATCCTGCAGCACATAGGCGAACATCGCTTCCCGTGGATCAGCAATTCCCTCGATGGTTCGCTTGGGCCAGCGCCTCCCGTCCCAATGCTCGTCGAACTCCTGTGAGAGCAGCATATCGTCCGTGGATGGGCCAGGTGGTGGAGGCGCTGGCGGATCGGGGATGCCGTCGGGTTTGGCCGGATCGTATTTCGCAATTTCATAGATCTGTAAGGCAGGCCCGGCGCAATCGGCAGGTAGTTCGTCGCCGGTCAAAGCCACCAGGTCGGCATCGCGAGGATAGAACCCACCGCTGCCGCGAACCATCTCGCCTTCGCGGATACGCAGACCAGAGGTGTAGTTATTCACCAGCCAGTCGCTCTCGTCGAGGGTCGCGACCTGCACGTCCTTGTCCGCCCACAGGATGAGCGAGCGTTGTCCAGGCGAATGTTCCAGATAAAGGCATGACCCGGCGCGGGTGATCCGCCCGGAAACAAGCGCCTCCATGCGACTGGTGCCGCGATCCTTCAAGATCACCGGCAGCGGAGATTCTATCGAGCCGGGCTGTTCGCCAATGTCAGGTGCATCCACCGGAGCGCATGCGGGGGATGCCACTGCAAGCAGCATACATGCCAATAGAGCACTGCGTCTTTGACGGGTGTGCCTCACCGTGTAATTTACCAAGGTGGGTCGCAATCTCATCCTGTCACAACCTCTCCGTCAAAATCCCCAAAATCGATTGCAATCGATCGGATCGAGCGCGGGATTGCGCAGGCGGCGGTCCGCTTCGCGCTGCGCCTGCTCGACTGCGCATTTGTTGGCGCGCTCCACGATCTGTTTTTCGGTCGCACCGCTACGTTCGCCGTAACGACGCAGGGCAGGATTGAACCTCTCCGGAACAGCAAAGGGATTGCTGACGGTCGTGACACTCACGACCTTGTGGTTCCCGCAGGCTTCAGCCAACGCCGGATCAGGATCGGAAGGTTCGCCAAACCATCCTGTTTCTGCGGTCAACCCCACGCGCACGTTACCCATTGTGTTGGGTTTGTAGCGCGATCCGAACGCAAGGTATCCTTCCTCATCCATGACAAGCGCGGCTGAGTACGGAAACATGACCAGCGGATCATCGCCCCTTTCACGGTCGAGGAAAAAGCACCCATCGCGCAGCACGATCGTGTGTTGACTGCCAAGATCAAGCACTTCGCCTGCAGGTTCTGTGGCCTGTGGAAATGCGCGGACATAATAGGACAGATCTAACGGAACGGCGGGTCGGGTAAGCACAGGTTCTTGGTTGACGGGATCGGGCGGCCATTTCCCGTCGAGATCCGAAAACGGCGGCGGAAGTGGCGCTTCGAGGATCGTGAGGCGGCCGCTCTTTTCCTGTTTTGCACCCGTCGGGATCGGCGCAGGCTCGACGCAGGCCACCTCGGCATTGCCGGATTGCATGACGATACGCCCCTGATCGTCAAAGGTGCAGAGCGGTTGCTCCGGCCCGGATGGCGAACATGCCGCGATCAGCGCGGAGATAGGCAGTGACAAGGCAACCCGCATCATCGCGCCTTGTCCGCAGTCAGATAATGTCCGCCGCCCGCGATGATCAGTTCACCATTAGGGCCAATCAGGTAGTGCGGATCGGCGCGCATGAGAACGGCAAAGGCATCGTCGAGCACAGCATGGTCGTCACCACAATATTGCAGCGTGCTGACAATATTTTCACCGGCGATCAGGCGATTGCCCTCTCGCCGCCAGGTGGCGCTAAGTGTGGCGCAGGAGGCAAGACCCCGCCAAGTCTCAGCGGTAAATCGCAGGTGGCGCTCTGCGGACGTGGAACTCGCCGTCTGGCCATCCAGGCTGCGGATGACCCAGTCCGTGTTCGGAAGGTCCTGGGGAACCGGATCGGGAACCGGGATACGCATCGGATCGGGTGAGCGATCCAGTGGCTGCGCGCCGTTCTTGCGGGTCAGTTCGATCTCATGCTCTCCGGAACTTAGGCGCAATCTGTCACCGGTGAGCCGGACCTGCGGATAGGCCCTGAAGAGTTCCGCAATCGCGTTTTCCCAAGTGGCCTGCGGCTCGATGCAGCCCATCGTATCTCCCCCCCAGCTATGTGTAGCGATACGCCCCTCAGCATAGAGAGCCGGGCCGCCAAAGCGATTGCAGCCCACCGATCCGCCGGCTGCATCTGCGGAGAAAGCAAGGTAGGGTTCGCTCTCCGCAGTCGGCAGCGCTTGGTCGTCGATGCTGACGATGCGCCATTTGCCAGTGATGTCCGCCAGCGCAGGAGTTTCCTCGATGGCAGCGTCGGCAGCGGCATTGCCGGCCTGTTCGTCAGCCTTCGGGTTGCAGGCGGCAAGCCCCATCAGCAGCAGACAGGCCAGCTTTCTCATCGCAACATCGCCTTCAGGATAACGTCGCCCTCCGACAGCGGCACGGTATACTCCGGGTCACTCGGGCACGTGCTTACACAAATGACATCGGGGAAGTAGTTAGCATCGATCCACTGCGCGACCTTCGCAACGGCTGGTTCGGTGATTGGCGAGCCATCCGGCAAATTGCCGGGGCATGCGATTGCCGCGCTGCCCCAAACATTGTTTCCCATATACGGCTGCCTGCTCATCGGTGCGCAGCCATCGAAATAAACCACTACCCCGCCATAACCATTCGGATTGCCGAAATTCGTGCTGCCGTCGTATTCGATCCAGAGGCGCGTGGGATCGGGCAGCACACGGTCGCCGATGCGGGTTATGAAATAGCGACGCACTGTCGGATTGCCGAAATTGTCGGTCGGCCGGGGTGGCGCGATCTGCACCATGCGCTGATCGACCTGCACTGCCAAAGCGCGCGCGCTTTCGACTGTCGTCCCGCCATAGCTTGCCGCGCCCAGCACATTCGCGCCTTCGACCGCTTCAGCCAGCCTGCCATCGACGATCCGCATCAGTGGCAGCGTCATCTGCACCACGCGCGTGTCGAGGGAAGGAGGATCGCCTTCCACCAGACGCCCGGCGAGATAGCCAGTACGGCTCGCCAGCAGCAACACCTCGTCTCCCGGTTCGGGCGTGATGACGGGGGAGCGGCTCTTGCCCTCCAGCGGCGGCATCCGCACGATCAGCAGGTCGCCGGTCTGATTACCGCCTCGCCAGCCTTCGCGCACGCGGTACAGGTAATCGAGCGAGAGGCCATCGCCGCGATCGACGGGGCGGATGCCTTCGAGCACCGCGCGCACGACGATGGGCGCGATGGCGAAGTTCTCGGCAAGACTGCGCGCCTCTGTGCCGGGCTCGGGCACCAGCCCCGCCTGCTGTGCCTGTGCGTAGTGCCAGGCGGTCATTCCGACGAAAGCAAGAGCGCGTGGAGCGGCGGGGTTCTCCACTCCGGGAAGGCCCTCGCCGCTTAACCCGATGGCCCTCAGCGCCAGTCCGGCGCGCTGTTCGGCAGGTATCACAGCTGCCTTTTCGGCAAGCTCAGCCGCCCAGGGGTGCGGTGCGATGGCCTCGACATCCTCTGCCAGCTCGGGATAGCGCGCGGCAGGCACGAGCGTCGCCCGCTCTCTTCCAATCTTCACCGTCATCCGGGTTTCGACCGGATCGGCGCGGTAGCTGGCTTCTCCGCCGAGCTTCGCCAACTCGTCGCCCAGTGTCAGGACGCGGCAGCGCTCACTCTTCCGGTAGTATGAGCCACCCGTGCGAACTTCCCCGTCGCGGTCGGTTAACCAGACGTTGGAAGCAAAATCGCAGTTTTCCGCATCGACTTTGTATTCCGGCCCAAAGGTGATGCGGGTCAGCTCATCGCCGCGATAGGGCCTGCCGCGCCTGTCCGCGAGCAACCATTCCCCGCGCACGAAATCGTCGCGTGGGATAGTCGCAGCCACGTCGACCTTGGCGAACACCCATGTCTCGCCGCCTCGTTCGATCCGGATGGTGTCGTCTTCGACCGCCACGATGCGCACTTCGCCCGCATCGAAAGGGGCGAGCCGCGCCTGTGGTTGGCAATGCTCCGCAAGGCGCGTGTAATCGTCCAGCGCGTATCGCCCATCGCCCAGATCGCGCAGCTGGCCCTGTGTCAGTTCGCAGCCACTGCCAAAGGAAAACATCGGGCTCCAGATGGTGAGCCGGTCTTTCGGCGAGACGCCCGGGCCGGACACCGGCCGCCACTCGCCATAGAGCGCCTTTACGGCATCGGTCATCGGTGCGAGCGCCTCCGGTCCGGGAGGAGGTGGCGCAGGAGGCAAAGGCATATCTGCCGGTTCGCGCGAAGGGGCGGAAGTGGCGCAACCGGTCAGCAGCAATCCGCTGGCCAGAACTGCACCGAAGGCAGCAAGGTCGATCTTCACGGCAAGGTGCCCTGACGGTTGCCAGCGCCGCCGTTGAGCAGCCAGATGTCGCGCTCGATCCGCTGCATGGTGGCGAAGACGGCGGCTTCGTCGGTCCCATCCACCTGCGGCAGCCGATCGGCAGTGCGATCGAGCGGGGCGACGCGCGACACGAAGGACTGGCTGGCCAGGGCGTGGGGATCGCCCGCCACTTCGACCGCAATGAGGCGCGGAGTGCCCGTCGCCTGCTGCACATCGCGCACCGAGCGAGTGAATGCCTGCGCGACTTCATAGCCGAGCCCGGTACCATAGCGCTGCATCGGGGAGAGCTTTGCGCGCAGGAATTCCGCTGCGCCGTGATGCGGATCGCCGATCCGGCCTCGTTGGCTTTGAGCGAAATAATCCGCTGCTTTTGCGAGCCACGGCGAGGTCTGTTCATGCGGTGACGGGCGCACCTCCTCGATGAAATCTCCGCGCGCATAATAGGCCGCGCGGATCGTCGCCCCTGCGGCGCGCAGATCACGTTCGACACGCGCCGGATCGCTCCTCGGTGCAAGGTAGAGCACGTCCTGCGCCTCTTGCGGCGCGGCGGCGGCCATGCGGACTGACCAGAGCCAGAAATCGTCTTCCGACAAGGTCACCGGCACATAACCGAAGGCGGCGTGGTTGGGCGAAGCTGTCTTGCCGTTGCTCATCGTCAAACGGTTGAGCACCCGGCCCTCCGCATCGCGCAGGACGACGTAGAAGCGCCCTGTCTCGGCCATGAGCGCAGGCGGGCTGCAACTGGTGAGACCAATGGGCGGTGGAGGAGAATTCCCGGCGGCCCGCGGAAACAGGAGCGTCGGCCGTTCCTCAAGATAGCTGAACGGTGTGACCTGCCCGGTTTCGCTGGTAAAATGCTGCAAGGGGGAGTTGAATATCCGCTCCTTGTCAGGCGAGAAGGTCAGCGGGCTTCCGAACACGGTGAAACGGTCGGCGCTGTTGCCCTTGAAGCGGGCGATCGTGCGCAGGGTAATGATGCCGGTAGGCCGTGCATCCATCGCCCGCGTTCCGTCATCCTCCACCAGCACCAGATCGGCATAGGTCGCGGCGGCCAACATCTCCTTCGCGAAATACTGTCCACTGGCATAGCCGACCTCTTCAGGGCGCTGCGCGTAGACGCACGCGAGCGCAGTTTGCGGTAGCGCCAGCGCGGTAAGCGCGACGGATGCCAGAACTGAGCGCATCATTGCTCTTCTCCAGATTGTTCGAGGTCCAAGGCACGCTGGATAGGCGTGACCCTTTCCCGCAATTCGTCGAGCGGGATCGGTTCAGGATAATTCGTGACCGGATGCGCCATGCCGTCTCCATCGATCCGCGACGGAGCCATCCAGGTGACTGCGACGTACCAGTCCCCGTCGCTGCGCTCCGCGCCTTCACCGCCCTGAACATAGGCGGCGTGGGCGTAGAGCGCGTCGCTCAGATGCAAGACCCAGCGCGAGCCCGGTTCCAGCGATGTCGGCAGGCCGGGCAGTAACGACGGCTCGTCATTGCTCTGCCCGTAACGTGTCACGCCCGCCTCATCGGTGCGCATGCCGGAGGCGAGGCGCTGGCGCAGCTCGTCGCCCGGTTTCGCACTACCTTTCAGCACTTCGATCACTCGCCAGCGCACGCTGGAGGAG
Organism: Porphyrobacter sp. YT40; assembly: GCF_006542605.1. Lineage (GTDB taxonomy): Bacteria > Pseudomonadota > Alphaproteobacteria > Sphingomonadales > Sphingomonadaceae > Erythrobacter. The sequence continues at coordinate 143,404 of NZ_CP041223.1, read as the reverse complement.
AAGCCGTCCAGCCCCTCGTCGGCGATGTCGATACCTGCCGGTTCGGCTACCACGATATCGGTTGCGGTGAGCGCGCGTTTCTCGATCGTCTGGCGGCCGTTCATGTCTTCCAGCGCTTCGATGGGATCGAAACCGGCGGCGCGCAGCGCCTGTATCTCGCGCAAGTTATAGCCGCTGGCGATCAGCCAGTGCGTCTGCTGGAGCGACCCGGCCCTGGACGGTTTGCGTGCCACCCAGATGCTGGAGTTGTGATCGGTCGGCGAAGGTTCGGAGCGCATGATCGGTGTCTCTTCCACCAGCGCGCGGATCGCGGCGAAATCGGGATGCGCTTCCAGCGGATACCAGATCGCCTCTGGATCGCGGCGCAGCGGGATATCCTGCCGGTAGATCGGACCCTGATTGTCCTCCATGATCCGCACCAGAGGCGGAAAGGTGATCTTGCCCGCCACTGCCGCCTGCGAGAGCGCGGCGAGGTCTGCGGGATAGAGGTCAACAAAACCACCGATTTCTTCGATGCTTACCCGCGCGTCCAGCCCGGCAGCCGCGATCTGTGCGACAATGTCCGCTCGCGCGGCTTCCAGCGCTGTCCCGCCTTGCGGCACAACCTGCCCGGTGACGAAGGGGCGCAGTGTCTCCGGTACCAGTTCGTCTCTGGTCAGCGCATCCGTGTGGAACATATGCGCGGCGCCCTGATCCTCGTTGACGTAGATGCTGGCGATCACATCGCCATGTTCGGCGAGCGCTTGCGTTCGCCACGCCTTCAGTTCGGCCACTCGCGCCATATCGGCGGCATAGTCTGCTTCGGCAGCCGCGCGACTGCCGAGTTCCTGCGTGCGGCCAGCGATGGCGGCATCGCGTCGCTGCTTGTCCCACACTTCGCGCGGGACGATGCCGCGCACGACGCGATAGGGGCCGGGGCAGCGATCTGCGCCCACAACATCATTCGGCGGCGCGACCTCGCCCGGTTGCAGGCCCATCAGTACCACATCGCTGTCAGCATAGACCTTTGCGCCGGAAAAGCGGTTCATCACTGCTACCTTGCCGGAATCGCTCAGTTCGAGCGCCATGCTCTGTTCCCAGACCGCAATCCTGGGCGCCTCGCCTTCGGGGGCCAGCCACAAGCACCCGTCGCGCAATTCGAGGCGTGCAGGCACGTCGGGAACGCCGACCAATGTGCGCGCCATCCCGTCAGTGCGGTAGGCGAACTGCGGGAAACCCTTAACCCGCGCATCGCCGGGTGGAACGGGCGGCGCAGCGATCGGAAACGGATCGGGTTCCTCGAACACCACGAAGTCGGGCAGTTCAATCTCGCCGCGTGCCGCCGCCTGCCGGATCGGGTCGGCGCTCTGGCCCAAAGTGACCTCGATCTTCCCGGTGGCCTCGTTCCCGCCCATGCCGAACCAGTTTACGTCGAGCGCCTGAAGATCGCGCATCAGTCGCTCCTGCGCCGCGCGCAGTTCGGTGAGGCTCGGTCCGAGCCGGTCGACCGGGACGTAAAGCGGATCGCTGGTGTATTTCGCCAGTGTCGATGCCGCATTACGGGTGAAGGCAACCATCACGCCATAGGTCGGGCGATGCTGGATCCAGAGCCCTGCGAAGGTGTCACCTTCCTTTTCGTGGAGGGTCTGTGCCAGCAGACCGATGGAATCGTCCGGTGCGGGTGGCGGAGGTGGTGGCCCCGGTTCGGTGCGCGGGCCGATGGCGCCGCGGTTCTGGATTTCCATCCGCCGCTCCGCCTCTTCCACGCTCACGCAATAGGCACGTGCATACCAGGCGTTCTCGGAGAATTCGCCCTTGTAATTCTCGATAGCCTCGATCTCTTCCGCCGTCAGGTTCGGGCAGGTTTCGCTGAGCGGTTTTTGCTCTTGCGCGAAGGCGGGTGATAAGATGGCAAGCGCCATCGCGCTCGCGCCAAAGAGATAGCGGATCATTCGGATTTCTCCACGGGTGTCGGGTCGGCAATGCGGCCAAAGAAGATCAGCGCGCCGCTGGCACGGTCGCGGATGGTCAGGAGGAACGGCCGGTCGACAATCATGCGCGGCAGATCATCCGGCAGGCGGCGGGAGCCGGTAACGACGATCTTTACCGTTGTTACCGCCGCCGCTTCGGTACCTTTTTCATCGACCCGCAGGAAAGTGGCGTGGGCCACATCGTCGATCTTGAGGTCAGCGTCGGCCATTGCGCCAAAATCGGCACAGCTTCCGTCAAAGGCGCAGGGCATTCCCGCCGCAATCAGCGCGGCCTTTACGCTTTCTTCGAAGCGCGCCTCGAACCGCGGCAGGCGTAGCAGGATATTGCGTTCTTCAATCGCGCCGAGATCGAACTTCGCGTCGCTGCCCTGCATCGAAAGATCAAACGATTCGGCATTCAGATCCCGCTCCCACCGGCGCAAGATTGCCATGTCGCGCGGCAGGAACACCTCCATCGTGAAGCGCCCGTCCTGGCCATAGGGCAATTGCACGGCCTGCCCCTCGCGCGTTTCGCGATAGGCCATCGGCGCAATCCGCTCCATCATGTAGATTGGCATGGTTGTGCCGTCGCCACGGGTAAACTCGCCCGTTTGACCTTCTTCGAACGGCACCGACCAGTCGGCTTTGAACCAAACCGCATTGGTCAGCACGGCAGCGGTCAGATCGTTGAACCCGCTCGCATCGACGATCTTCGTGATCCGCTCGCGGGTCTGTTCACTCACCCAGCCATTGATCGTGTCGGCAGAGCCTGCCGGATCGCCGCCGAAATCGACCTGCCGGGCGGTGGCACCGAAGCCGTCCTTCGCCGCGCGCAGATAGTCCGGCGTGAAGTCCAGCCTGTTCGAAAGCCACAGCGCATTGGCGACCGACAGGGCCACCTTGTCATCGCCCGTGCGGGCCAGAAAACGGTCGTAATCCTTTACCAGCAGTTCGGGCCGGCTTGCCGCATCCCAGCCCAGCAGATCGCGCATCTCCGCCTCGGTCTGCCCACGCGCACCGGGGAGCGCCAGGCCCAGCCCCTCGCTCAGCGACAGCGGCGAGATGAACAGATTGTCGTTTGGCTCTGCAGCCTCGACGAGTTTCGGATAGACCCGCGCGGCAAGCCGTGCCTGCCCTGCCGTGATATCATGCGGGATGGCCTCGGAAGATGCCGTTGTCCCAGTCTGCGCTGGCACCGTCGCACAGCCGGCTACAAGCGCCAGCGTTGCCAGTGAGAGGAAAATGCCCTTCATCGATCCTGCTCCTCTTATGAATTGGGTTCGGGAGGCGGTTCGGTCGGGAAACTGTTGACCACCAAGGCCACGCCAGGTGTCTTGCAGTTCACAGCGGTAGCCTGCTCGCGCGAAAGGAACCCAGCGCTGAAGCTCACGTGCTCGCCGAGCTTGTAGGAAACATGCCCGTTCGACAGGGTATCTCCGTTCAGTTCGAAACTGTCGGGCATCACCAGACCGGTTTCTCCACCCCCCGGCGACGTGACGAACAAGCAGCCATCCCTGTAACCGAGTGTGCCGCCGACGCCTTCCGCATAGGGCACCTCGTTCGGTGAGGCAGGCCTTGTGTCGAAGGGCAGCGATCGGATATCGGTGTCTTGCGGTTGCTCGCCGCAGCCGGCGAGCAAAGCAGCTGCCATCGTCAACAGCAGCAAGGGTGCCCGCATATTGCAGCCCTTGCAGGTCATCGATCCTGCTCCAGAAATTCGACCAGCCATTCGGGCAAGGGTCGCAAATGGCCATCGGGCGTGCGGCACAGGCCAGAACTGAGACTGCTGCCGGGCGGGCATTCAGACGGATCCATCACCGGAGGAGGCGGAGAATCCGCCACCATTGCGCCTGTTATCGGCGGCTCCAAGATACCGTCCGGTGTGGTCTTTCGATTGGCCTCACCCCGCGCATCGAGCCAGTCGAGCGCACGCTCCGCCTGCCGTGCATCGAGGCCATATCGGTCCTGCAACGCGCGCATCGCATTGGCACGGTCGGTAACTCTCCTCTGCGTATCGCCCGCGGCGGCACTTTCCATGCCTTCCACCTGAATGACCTTGCCCGGCCCGCAGGCTTCGTGGATCGGATCGACCAGCTCTGGCGTCGTGACCTCATTGACAGACCCCATGAACTCGACAGTCTCGCCTACGCGCGCGTAGCCGGGACGCTCGCCACTGCCGAAAGCGAGGTAATTGTTGCTATCGACGAAGAGTTTTGCCCCGAATGGAAACAATACCAGCGCACCCTCCCAGTCGGCGGCGCGGAAGCAGCCGTCCTTCAGAACGATTGTTACCCGGCTATTGATGGCATTGAGCGCGCCTGCAGGGCGATCGTGTCGGGGAAAGATACGCAGAAAGGGCGCGACTTCGTCCGGAACTGCCTGATCCTGCGCAGCCGGACGTGGCGGATTGACCAGAGGCACCATCGGCGTCGCGTGAAAGACCAGTTCAACCGGTTCGGGAATGGTCACGCCTTTGCGCCTGACCAGCGCCCGGAATTCCGCTTCCGAGACGCTGATCTGGGCGGTGACGACCTGCGTAGCAATGCCCGTCGATTGCAGCACTCGATCTTCACGGAACGTATCCCACATGAATTCGGCGGCGGCCCTCAGTTCTTCCTGCGACCAGCGCACTGTTTGGCCGCGAAATGTGGGGTTTGTGCTATAGTTGCGCAGCGTGGCCGGGCCATCGCGCAGAAATTCGAAAACGACGCCTAGTTCACCCTCATTGTCATAATGAAGGGTCTGGAAATTTCCGCGTTCTTCCCGGCGCAGCCTCTCGGCCAGCGCCTGCACTTCGTCGCTCACGCTGTTCTGGTAATCGGCGACCCGCATGAATTCCGCATCGGCAGCATCTTGCTCCGCCGTGCGCGGCGCGGGCGGAGGCGGCTCTACGGGATCGAAAGAGGCAGGCGGCGCGGACAGGATTGTCGCAAAGCCGCTTTCGCTGACTTCAGCGCGAAACGGCAACCCGTTGGATGATTGCGGCGCTTCCTTCTCTGGCGATGCACACGCGGCGGGTCCGGCCAAAGCGATTGCCGCCAGCGGTAAAACTAGGTGTTTCATTCCGGTATCGGCTCCATATGGTGCAGCCGCATCACATCGCGTTTTGGGCAGGCTGCGGGGATCGTAACTCCTTAGAAACGCTCGATATCGCGACTCGGCCATCCTCGCCCGGCGTCACGCAGGGTTGCCGCGCCTCCGCTAATGCGCTCACCAAAGCGAATGCTGTTGCCGGTCGCCGGATCGAACACGCCATCGCCCGTCGGCAACAGGGTGACGCCCGGATCGAACAGGACCGTTTCATTGCCGAAATAGTCCATTGCGACTACACAGCCGCGCACCACCCCCAGTTCACCGCGCGACAGGGCCTCCCCGGCACGTGCAGGCTTCGCGATGGTGATCAGGTGCGGCGATGATTGTGCGCTTTGGCAAGCGGTCAGCGGTATGACCAGGGCGAGCGCCGCAATCCTCACCAATCTTCGGGCTGGCTGCATGCGAATATCTCCGGGCCCGAATGGAGGTAGATCGGGCCATCGCGATTGGGGAAAATCCACAGATCCTTCATCCCTTCGCGCGCTGCGACGATGCGCTTGCCGGGAATGACCATGCCTTCGTCGATGAAGCCGTTGGGATGATCCCACAGCGCCGCGCCTTCATCGGCCCAGAAGATCATGTTGGAATTGTGATTGGTCGCGATGAGCTCGCTGGGCCGTTCGGCAGGATTACGCTCCTCGAACCGGCACACGCCATTGCGCGCAGGCACCAGCTTTTTGGGCGGCGATGGAGGGAATAGCGGTTCGGTGGCGGAATGCGTCTGCATTCCGGGCAGCAGGGGCGGCGGAGGAGGCGGGACGACCGGATTGCCACCGATGCCAAACACTCGGGCGCATTGCGTGGGATGTTCGCGCCCGCCGCGAAGGCGGTTATCGGCCATGGTCCGTTCCTGCGCCAGCAGGCATTCATTCGCGCGGCGCATCGCCTCGGCGCTAGTGATCCCCTCGCGGTCCCGATATTCGCGCACGGCGAACCAGTCATTGCCATAACCCGCCGCCTGATTGAGCGATTTGACCAACACGACGCGGTGCTTGCCGCAGGTCTCGATGAGTTCAGCAGGCGGGTCGCTTACCTCTTCGCGGTAACCCAGTTGCATCCGGGTGCCGACCCGCGCGAGGCGGGGCTGATAATGGGAATTGCGTGAGCGGAATGCTATGCGGCCTTCGGCATCGCGATAGACCCCGGTGCCGAAAGGGAACATCACAAGCGGATCGGCGTCACCGTCCTCATCGATGAAGAAGCAGCCGTCGCGAAGTACGATAGTGTCATAGGTAGCAAAGTCAGGTGTCGGCCTGGCCATCCGGTCAGCTGCGGGAAAGTGGCGGATGCCCGCTTTCACATCATCCGCGATTGGGGGCAGGTCGGTCTCGAGATAGGTGCTGAAACGCAAGGTGAGGTTGACCGGAATGTCCCAATCCTCCTCCTCGCTCAGCGTCTCGAACCGGTCGCGCGGAACTGCGATGGTGAGCCAGGGCGTACTCATATTGCCAAAGCCTTCCGAGGCGATATCCCGACCGATCTTGTCTGCCCATCCACGTGCAACCGCGTCTTGCTCGACACGTGAGAAATCGCCTTGCGCTGCAGAGAACAAAGGGTCGGATGTGTACCGACCGAGGCTCTGTTCGGGCGCGCGCAGGAAGTAGGCAACTCCGACCAGGGAGCCGAGGCCATCGTTGCCCGGTCCATCGCTCCAGCGCCATTCGATCCCGCCGAAATTGCCCATTTCGTCTTTCTTGAGACGGCGGAGCATGGGCAGGTTTTGTTGTTCGATCCGATCGGCGAAGATGGAGCGCCGGTCCTGCAGCGTCGGCGTATAGAGTTCGGGGCCAAACCGTTCTATCGGTGTATAGGGCGGAGCCTCCAGAATGGTGGCATAGTCGCCTGAAGACGCGGACCCACGTTCCTCGCTCGAGCCTTGAGCAGAGCAAGCCGCCAGACTGGCGCACAGGACAACAGCAAGCCGAATCAATACACCATCTCCCAATGTGACGATGTATCATGGAGCGTTCTCGCTGAACGGCACTGAAACGAAACGATTTCTTGAAACCAAAAGCTTTCGGGTAGGTTGCATTTCAGGATTCGGGATAGCCTGTTGAGCTCCATTGGAATGCTATGCTTTCGCGTATGAATATCTCTCGCTTCATCTGGCTGGTTACAGCTATTGCCGCAGTCGTGATTGTGGCCGGGGGAAGCTGGTATGCTCTTTCGCCGAGGCGAGCGGTTGCGTCCCTCAGCGACTGGGAAGCTGCTCCCGAAGAGTTGCTAGCTTTATACGACCGGGCGCGCGTGCGAGCAGCCTTCGAGAAGCAGATGTTGCCTCAGGTGGATACCTATAAGCCGCCCTACACGAAGGACGCCGTACTGGATGCGATGTCGGACCCGCGAGCGGTTAGGATGTTCGTCAACGAACCTTACGGCGAATGGCAATTCGCCGCCGCCGCCGGACTGCCCGCAGATTTTCCCGAGGAAGAACCCGCGGGCCACATGCCCCGAATAATGGAAACTACCGATAGCTGGTCGTTCGACTGGTCTGGACTGGATAACATCGTGGCGACGCCGTCAGATCGCGATGGCGTTTCAGGCAATAGCTATCACTTCGAGCGGGATGGCCTCAGCTGGCGTCTGGTAGCCATCGATCTTACCGTGCCAATCGGATGAAAGGCCATGAAGGGGGAGCCCATGCTGCCCGAGGGCTCCGAGCTTAGAATAGATGTGGATGCCGAATGTCTGCTTGCTGCCGCTTGAACACCGGAAACGGACTGTCTCCTCCCGGCCCAACTTGGGACGATCCAGGTTAGCCACCGGGCGAATTAAAGTCTCAGGGCCGATCAGCTTTCGATCGCACCCGGGCCGCGCCAGCCGGCCAGCACTTCGGGCAGGGGCTAGGACCACGATATTTGTGGCCGCGACTGCCTGTCTTCCAACCGTTGTTGGCTTCCTGTCGCGCATTGCCCTTTTCGCGCTTGGCCATTCTCTTACTTCGAATGCTCGGCGCCGAGCATGTTTTCCAACTCTTCTGCCTTCTGAGGATCGAGTCCCGCTGCCACGAGGACTTCGCGTGCGAAGCTCGCAGGGGCAGGAGCAGTGATAATGTCCTTGTCGCGAACGGCCCTCGGCTCATCGACGCACCTACCTGTGCCCGAATACGCTTTTACGTAATTGCCGAGATAATCAGGCCCGTTAGATGTGCGGCTGACATTATCGAGCATACCGGCACGGGCCAGGGCGATCGTTCCACCGCAAATGCCAGCGATGACGCAACCTGACTCACGAGATTGTCTCAACTTTTGGCCAATATCCAAGCCATCGTCCGCCTCGAAAGCGGGCCCCCCGCAGATAACGACGACGCCCTCGTCTGGTGCTTCGAACCTCCCAGTCTCGGCTATAGGCAAACCTGCGGCGGACTTAAGTGCGCCCCCCTTGGGAGATACGAACCGGAACTCCGCTCCGTAGAAGGCGCGGCCAGCACCGCACAGCGGTGCAATTTCCCAATCAGAATAAACTTCTGTGAGGACAACTGTAATGGGGTGCATTTATGATCCCTTCGCTTCCCAGGCGTTCAACGACAATAACTGATATCAAGCCGTGAGGGTCGGCCCGTTTCCATGCCTTCGACCTAGCGCAGAGTTTGTCTTGTGACTTTGAAGGCTACTGCGTCCGAAGATGAAAGATTGCGGTGAGGTCGTGAGCCGAACGGGCGGCTTTCCGCATTTTCAGACCCAAAGCAGACTGACCGCAACCGTTTAGAGTTTCGGACGCCGCGAGGCGTCGGAAAGTCGACGGTGCCCGAACCCGCGGGCCGCACGCGGTGCGCTATGGGGATTTCGACTTTGCGCTGATCCCGACGGCTGCTGACGGTGCCGATAAGCGGAAGGGTCCGATAGCAGCCGGTCCGATTTTGCGATGACAAAGCAGCCGCAGGATGCCGGTTCGTCCGATTTTGGTGATGCGACTACTGCTTTTGGGCGGGTAATATGCGGACGTCATCGCCGCCGGAAGCGTGGCTGCGGCGGGGTGGAACAGTGTCATGCCGAGCCGGGTCACGGCGCAGGTTGCCCGGATGGAGCGGCTGCGCTCGGCGGACCGCGTGGCGGATGGCAGCGCTGGAAGGTCTCGATGATGACCATGTGCCCGCCGCAGCAAGGGCATGCCGGACGCGGATCGGGCGGTTCGATGGAGGGCTCGTCCGTCGCCGGCGGTGCGATCGCTAGCAGCTGACGGGCGCGTTCGAGATGGGCTTTGCGGGTGCTGGCGGCGAGCAGGCCGTAGTGGCGGATGCGGTGGAAGCCACGAGGCAGGCAGTGCAGCAGGAAGCGGCGGATGAACTCGTCGGCGCCGAGCGTCATGATCTGCTGCCGGTCTGGGGCAGAGCGACGATAATCCTTGTAGCGGAACGTTACGCCATCCTCGTCGAAGGAGATGAGCCGACTGTTCGAGATCGCGACCCGGTGGGTGTAGCGCGAGAGATAGGCGAGCACGGCCTCGGGCCCGGCGAGCGGCGGCTTGGCATATACCACCCAGCGCTTCTTCCTCACCGGTGACAGATGGCGCAGCAGCGCACGGCGGTCGGCCAACTCCGCCAGCTTGCCGAAGAAGGCGAGCTTGCCGGCATCGTGAAGCGCCAGCAGCCGGGTCAGGAACAGACGGCGGAACAAAGCGCCCAGCACGCGCACCGGCAGGAGGAAGGCCGGGCGGGACGATATCCATCGGTCCCCGTCCAGCGCGATACCGCCGCCCGGCACGATCATGTGGATGTGCGGATGATGGGTCATGGCCGAGCCCCAGGTGTGGAGCACGGCGGTGATGCCGATGCGCGCAGCCAGATGCTTGGGATCGGCAGCGATGGTCAGCATGGTCTGCGAGGCGGTCTTGAACAGCAGGTCGTAGAGCAGAGCCTTGTTGTGGAACGCGATGGCGGCGATCTCGGCGGGCAGCGTGAACACGAGGTGGAAATAGCCGACCGGCAGCAGGTCGGCCTCGCGCGCGGCAAGCCAGGTCCGCGCGGCGGCGCCCTGGCACTTGGGGCAGTGGCGGTTGCGGCAGGAGTTGTAGGCGATCCGCCAATGGCCGCAGTCGGTGCAGGCCTCGACGTGCCCGCCCAGCGCGGCGGTGCGACAGTGCTCGATCGCCGACATGACCTTGAGCTGATGCAGGCTCAGGTGCCCGGCATGGGCGGCCCGATAAGCAGGCCCGGCAGCACGGAAGACGTCGGCAACCTCGAGCGAGGTGCGCACCGGCTCTCAGCCGCTCGGCACCTCGTTATCCGGTGCCGCCAAGGCCAGTCGGTCGAGCGGGCTGACAACTGCCCGCATCGTCTTCGTTGCCACCTTGGTGTAGAAGGCCGTGGTGTTGAGCTTGGCATGGCCGAGCAGTGCCTGGATAACGCGGATATCGACGCCGTCCTCGAGCAGATGCGTCGCAAAACTGTGCCGTAGGGTGTGCGGTCCGACCCGCTTGGCGATATCGGCTGCCTCTGCCGCTTGAACGACGACCCGGTAGAGCTGGCGGGTGCTGATCGGCACCGTCGCGTTCTGACCTGGGAAGAGCCAGCCATCGGCATGAAGCACACCCTGTTGCCGCCCCGCGCGCCACCACTCCCGCAGCAGCACAAGCAGACCTTCGGGCAGCATGGCGTTGCGATAGCGTCCACCCTTGCCGCGTTCGATCCTGAGCAGCATGCGCTTGCTGTCGATATCGCACACCTTGAGCGCCGAGACCTCGCCGACCCGCAGCCCCGCACCGTAGGCCACCGACAGCGCGGCCTGGTGCTTGAGGCAGGTCGTGGCGTCGAGGAGCCGCTTCACCTCGGGCTGGGTCAGCACAACCGGGATCTTGCGAGCATGAGCGGTGCGGATCAGCTTGCGGGCAAGCCCGGGCCGGTCGAGGGTGTGGGTGAATAAGAACCGCAGCGCCGCGACAATGCTGTTCATGGTCGGCGCCGGAACGCCGGCTTCCTGCTGTTCGATCTGGAAGCGGCGGATATCCTCGGCGGTCGCGGTGTGGGGCGAGCGCCCCAGCCAGGTCGCGAACCGCCCGACATCGCGCAGATAGTTGCGCTGCGTCTCCGGGCTGAACCGGCGCATGGTCATATCCTCGATCAGCCGCTGGCGCAGCGGGCTGATGGGCGAAACAGGTACAAGATCGTTCATCTCTCGACTCCTCGGTTGAAGGAGCCGGAATGGTCGGCCTTGTTCGATCTACTCGCTACGTTCTTGCTCTGGCGTCACCCGCGCCGCCAGCACCCCTCCCGCGAAGCGGGTTCGTGCACCGGCCCAGAATTCGCCGTTAGATGCCATCTTCCTATTGGGACGAGAAAACACCCGACGGAAAAAGGAACATAGCCTAACTCCCATGAACTCAACATGCAAAGGGCCAGCAATCTAGCCGGAATGGCGTGTCAGGATTTGGCTTAGTCGTCATGCTGGCGTCTGCAGGTCTGCGAACCCAATTGCGCGTTTCGGCATGCAATGGGCGGCAGGGCTAACGTCGAAGTATTTGAGCTGCTGCTTGACCATAGGGCTGCCTCATATGAGTGTCGACGAGCAACTGACCTAAAACTCTTGCCCTCGTTTCTTGATCGGCATATGCTGATCGCGCGATAACCGAACCACGCCATGAGGTGTGGTTATGAAGAAGATTGCCATTGCCGTTCTGGCATTAATCGCCTCGCAGGCGAGCGCACAGCAAGCCAAGCTCGATAAGTTTTCCCTCGATCGCGAAGAGAAGTTTTCGGTTCTAGTACCGGGAACTGCGGTAAGTGCGCCAACAGTCCCGCTAGTGGAGTATCGGACGGACCTGCTTGCGGAGTTCGAAGCAATAGGAAACGAGCCGGATGTGGTCGACCAGTTTTCCGATTTGCCGAGTATACCGGCCTGGATGAGGGGAGGACGATCTCAGTTAGTGGCCCAGGCGGGTTACGGCGCTCCCACCTTTGCCGACCCGGACTGTCTCACAAGGTGGTACTTTCCCCGTTTCGGGATCAGCGAGCAGGCACAGGCGCGGCGGCGGTTGTACTTCAGCGATATCCTGATAGCCGCCTGCGAGGCGGGCGTTCCGGTCGCCCTTTTCGACGCTCTCGTATCGCAGGAAAGCCGATACCAACCATATGCACGCAGCAGCGCCGGGGCTATGGGCATGGCCCAGCTCATGCCGGGCACGGCGCGGTATCTTGCGGTCGGCAATCCCTGGGATCTGCGAGAGAATCTACGGGGCGGCGCGCGCTATCTAAAGGAGCAGCTTGACCGCTTCGGATCTTGGGAACTTGCGCTCGCCGCTTATAACGCCGGTCCGGGCAACGTCCAGAAACACGGCGGAATACCGCCATTCAGCGAAACCCGGGCCTACGTGCGGACCATCATGGCGACGCTCGATGGTTCAGGTACGCGTCCTGCGCAGACGGTCCGCCTCGCTGCCAACCCGTTCCGGCGCGTCCAGCTCGCCTCGTTCTCGACAGCGTCACAAATCCCAGAATACTGAGAATCCTACGCTCCAGGCGTAGTAGAGCGCGATGGCCAATATGACCGGAGCGCCTTTCAGATAATTGATTTGCCAGCGCAGCCAGATCCTGGGCACGAAAAGCGCCTTGTCGAGCCTGCTCGCAACCGCTGGTCGCCAGCGCTTGGTGCGCCAGTCTTCAGCGGTCACTGCGACTGCCAGCACCGCGCAGATGAAGGCCATAATGCCTACGGCAATGTAGAGCGATGTCCAGGCGATGAGGGCTTCACGCTTCATAGTTACCTGCCTGATGGTTCGCTCTTGCCATAGCAGCAACCCCGGCAATTGCATTCGTTTCCATGTGTCCAGTGATCGCTTCGGAGCGATCGGACAAGGTCGTCGAGCCCCTGCCCGCTTGGGGAGATCAATCGATCCCGGGAGAAATGGCATGAGGCTAGAGGAAGCCGATGAGGCAAACCCTGATGGCTCCGTCCGGAAAGGCCCTCCCCGTTCTCGACCTGGCAACTTTCGAAGCCTGAGTTTTTCTCCTGCGACGTCTGCCTTTGCCAATTCTCCGATCGGCAGGAGTGCCCAAGTCTGCGCCGCTTCTGTGCCCCTGCTTCGACGGACGCATGGGGTCAATCAGGATTGCTTGGTGGTGGTGTTGGCGCTGGCTCCTGTTCTCGTAGGATCGATGAGAGTTCCTTATTCTAGCCGATGCCTGCTCCAACGTTTTGGGTTCGTGGACCGCGTTGGATGAGCCTTAGCCGAACGCGCGATCAAGCAACGCCGCATCGTCGCGCTGGGCTACAGCCTTATGATAGCGGGCTATCGCATTCGACGTCCGTTTGCCAATCCCACGGCAGAGGGCCTCGCGGATCGGTTCGAATTCGCCTTCGCAAGCCGCAATTTCTTCGGGGAGTTGCACCGCGATGGCCTTTGCAACTTCGGCCGACGTTTCACAGCACGGGTCGTCGTACGCCAAGGCGCTAGCGAAACAGTGAACGGTGAGCGCAGCCCGGACGGGGTCGATCCCGAGGCGATCTGTCACCTGATTAAATTCGGCTTGGGTGAGCCTCCCGTCGGCAATGCGGAGGTAAAAATCATTTCGATGGTGGGGGCGTATCAGGCCTTCCAAGTAAAGCTGGCGGATGCTCACCCCCTGCCGCTTCATTTGGCCCCTGATGAGGATAGCGAACTCCTGCTGTCGCTGCTCGCACGTCAGTTTGGCGACAGCTTGCGACCCCGTCTCCATATTCCCTCCAACAATCCCGCCCTATGCATTTGCATACTGTGGATCATGGAGCCTCTTATTCGCAAGAGAATAATTTTGGCCGTGAGACCGCAAATGCACAAAATATTACGGCCTCCCGGACGCCGCAATGATCTCCGATCCGCTCGCAAAGAGCGATTCTCAGCCTGTCGAATTTCAGGTTGGAAGGCTGATCGAGTCTGAGATAGATCCGCACACGGCCGTCGAAGGGGAGGTGTTCCTCGTAGAGAGCGGCCGCCTCGTCGGTGAATGCCGGTAGTTGTTCGAGGCAATGGGAGACGACATCTCGCAGCTTCTGAAACTTCAGTGTTTCTATGGACAAAACGCGGATCGCCTCGGCGATGATCGCAAAGGCTTCTTCGCTGACAAGAAGTTCGTGAACGACGGTCTGATCGGTGCTCATTGCTCTCTTCCCCGATGAGCTTCCGTCGCCTGGGCGCCGAGTCACCATTCGATTTCCCGAGAATCTCGCGGAGACCGATTAGCGCAAGCCCGTGGTGCTGAAAACAGGACGGGGTGGCCCGTTAGCAGGATGTCCTGTCCCGCATACAGGCAAGCTTGTCCCACATACGGGACACGCCGTCCCACTTGCGGGCGACCTCGTCCTGCGAACGGGACAAGGGGGGTGATTTGTCATGATTCGGGCGGGAATTGCCAACATCATCGAATGCATAGGTTGAGAAAAGGTTCCCACAGGGTTCCCTTTGGTCGTGGCGCATAGCGTCATTCGTGAAACCAGAAGGGAAACATCATGAAAGTTCTCAATTTGAAGCAGGCAGGCAGCAGCCTCGCCGTCGCGGTGGCTGCCGTGGCCGGAATGAGCGTGCTCGGGATCGACGCCGCCATGGCCGGTACCGACACCACGTTCGACACCGCGCTCACCGCATTCACCGACTTTCTCGAAGGCTCGGGCGGTAAGATCATCACCGTGCTGTCGCTCGCCGGCGGCATCGTGGCGCTGGCTTCCGGTCGTTTCTCGCTCGGCCAGGTCGCGATCCCGGTCGGCGTCGGCGTCGGTGCCGGCACCGGTGTGCCGATCGTCACCTCGACGGTCACCGGTACGATCTGATCGCAAGATCGGACTGATCCGAAGGGTGGCGACCCCAAGGCCGCGTTGCGGCTTCGAGGCGCCACCCAATTGGGCGGAGGCGACTTTTGGACCAGTATTCTATCCCAAAGCATCTCGACGATCCCGAGTTGATCGGGTTCTGGACGCTTGATGAATTCCTCGTGATGGTGATCCCTTTCGCCTGGGGAATTCTCGCGCAGCACGTAGTCATCGGCCTCGTAGGGGCCATCGCTGCATGGTTCGGTTATCGCAAACTGAAGGCCGGGCGTTCGATGTATTGGATCCTGCATTTTGCCTATTGGCATCTGCCGGGTGAATTCTTCGGTCTGAAAGTCGCTCCGCCGTCTCATCTTCGAGTGATGGCGGGCTGACATGGAAATCTCTCTTGCTCACGAGGCGTCGCAGAGGACCCTCAAACAACGCAATCTGCTGGCGCTGATCTGCATTGTGCTCGGCATTCTGGTGGTCGTCATGTTCACTGCTGCCTCGACGCGCGATCGCGAGGTCATCCTGCAGCCTATCCTGCCCAGCGAAATGGCACTTAGCTCTTCCGGGGTCACCCCGGAGTATCTCGAGGCCGTCACCCGCGACACCGCGCAGCTCGCGCTCAACCGGTCGCCCGAGACCATGCAATACTGGCTCGACGGGATCGTGCGGATCGCTGCACCCGAGGCACGCGGTGCGCTCAAGGCCGACCTCATGAAGATCGTCGACGAGCAGGAAGGTTCGCAGGTCACCCAGTTCGTCACGATCGACTGGATCCGCACCGACCCCGACGCCCTGACCAGCCAGGTCGGCGGGGTGCTCCACACCATCGTCGGTTCGCGCGACGTCCGCCGCGAACACAAGATCTTCCAGTTCAACTGGAAATACACTGGCGTTTCGCTCCGCCTCAAGGGCTTCGGCGTCGTCGTCAAGAAGGAGGACGGCGAATGAACCCGCTCGTTTCCGCGCTCATGTTCGCATCGGGGTCGGTCCTGGCTTCGCGACTGTGTCACCTCTCGCGCCTGACTGGTGCGGCCCTTATCGCCGGCGGGCTTGTCCTGACAGCCAGCCCGGCTCTCGCCGACGAGACGATCCTCGTCGCGGATAACGGGGAAGTCCGGTGCCAGGCCTCGAAGGCTGACTTGACCCGCATTTCGCTGAAGGACGACCAGTTCGTTTCGGTTTCACGGGTCCAGAGCGGCATCGAGAGCGAGGACTTCTCGATCGTCCACGAGCCGACCCGCGGCGACATCTATATCTCTGTCCCGCAAGGCTACGCGAAGCCGAACATCTCGTTCTTCGGCACGACGCAGAAAGGCTTCGTCTACAAGTTCGACTGCCAGGTGGCGGTCGAGGCGGCGGTGCAAGTGTTCGTCGCCAACGCCGATGTCGAGCGGCCGCAGGCCCGCCCCGAGACGCTGCAGGCTAACGCCTCGCTCGACGATCGCGCGGTCGGCCTGGTCAGGGCGATGTTCGAACAGCGTTCCGTCAGCGGTTTCGAGATCAGCGATGCGGCCCGCGCGCCGGTTAATGTGGGCGCGATCAAGGTCCAGCTGCTCAGCGAATATCGCAGCCCGACGATGACCGGAAAGGTCCTCCGGATCGAGAACACCGGCGATGCGCCGATCTCGCTGCAGGAAGAACTCATCGCCGGTGACGGCGCAATCGCCGTCAGCATCTCCAATCGCGACCTCGCAAAGGGCCAGGCCACCGCCGCCTACGTCGTCGTCCCTGCAGGAAGGTAAGCATCATGGATTTCCTCAAGCGCAAACCCAAGGATCTCGATGCCGCCGAGATGGACGAGCACGACGCGCTCGATGCCAGTGGCACGATCGCCGAGAACTCCCAGACCCAGAAGCGCCAGAAGATGCTCATGTTCGGGCTCGGCGGCGCGATCGCGATCTGCGGTGCAATGTACGTCCTCGACACCGAGGAGGATATCGAGCAGGCGACCGGAAGTGGGACCGAGACCGTGGTCTCGACCGATGCCCTCATGAACCGCCAGCGCGTCGACCAGGAATGGGTCGCGATGTACGAGGGCCAGATCAACACGCAGGACCAGCGCCTGAAGGGTCTCGAAGCCCAGGGCGGGCAGGTCCAGCAGCTCCAGAGCGAAATCGAGACCCTTCGCAACGAGAACGCCGCCATGGCCCGAGACGGCCAGCGTGTCCTCGAGGCGTTCGAACGCGAGAACCAGCAGCTCCGCCAGCAGGCGAGCCGCGGGAACGCTCGCCCGACCGCCCCCGGGCCGGTCGCCGCCGCGCAGGCTTTGGGCGTGTCCTCTGCCCCCGGGACCGCTCAGGGCGCTGGCGCGGCGGCGGCACAGCCGATGCGTCGCAGCAACGACGTCAAGATGGTGTCGTTCACCACAGCGTCGGGGACGGCATCGCGGATCGACCCATCGAGCGCTCCTGCTATTTACACCGACTCTCCGAACTATTTGCCGCCGAATTCAATGGCTAAGGCGACGGTGGTGGTCGGTGTCGATGCGACCACCAACACTCGCAGCCAGAGCGACCCGCTGCCCGTTCTGCTACGTGTCACTGGACCCGCGCGCTCTGTCTATGGCGACGGCAAGCTGCTCGCCACGCGCGTTCAGGGCTGCATGGTCAACGGTGCGGCCTACGGCGATCTCTCGAGCGAGAAGGTCTATGTCAAGCTGCAGCGCATGACTTGCCCGCAACCAGGTGGCCGGTTCGCGGTCTCCGAGGTCAAGGGCTTCATCGCTTTTGGCGGCAAGGTCGGAATTCGTGGAAGGGTCGTGAGCCGAGAAGGCGGCTTAACTACCCAAGCCTTCATCGCCGGCCTGTTTAGCGGCGTCGGGAACGCGTTTTCGACCGCGACGAAGATTCCGCGAATTGCCCAAGATCCGGTCCTTCCATCAGCAGAAGAGGTTGGAATTCAGGCCATCGGAGGTGGCGCCGCTACCGCTGGAACCACTCTGTCCGATTATCTCATCGAACGTGCCGAGCAATATCAGCCGGTCGTCGAGATGCCCACCGGTGCGCAGGTCGAGGTCGTGTTCCTCGACGGCACCTTCATCAGGAATTGAGGCTCGACATGGAACTCAAGGGAAAAGCTTGGCAGGTCGCGCTCGTTGCGGGCCTCCTCATCAGCTCTGCCGCCGCTATCGCCGCAGTCGCACAAGCCGCCGGCACGAACGATCCGGAACTGGTCAAGGCCGCACTCAGCGAGCGCCTGCCCAAGACCGAGATCACCGCGATCGATTGCGAGAAGATCGAAGGCGTGTGCGAAGTCCAGGCGAGGCAGAACCTGTTCTACATCGATCATGGCGCGCGCTACCTCATCATCGGCCGCGTCTACGATATGGAGACCAAGCAGGATCTGACTGCGGCGCGCCTGCTCGAGATGAACCCCGACATGCTGGTCGGGGGAGGGGGATCGCAGAGCGAAGGCGACGACGCTTCGCAGCAGGCCCGTGCCGCGGCGCCGGGCAACCCTTCCGGTAACGACGGCCAGATCGATCCCGCCGCGCTGGCCGCGTTGCCCAAGAGCGGAGCGGTCGTCATGGGCCGCGGCGCGAAAACGCTCACAGTCTTCAGCGACTTCCGCTGCGGCTACTGCAAGCGGCTGCACGAGACGCTGGCGACCCTCAATGTGAAGGTCGTCGAGCGTCCGATCTCGGTCCTTGGCACCCGGCCGATTTCCGAAGCGGTCATCTGCGCGCCCGACAAGCGCCGCGCGGTCGAGCAGGCCTACGACGGCGGTGCCATAACGAGCGGCGCAAAGTGCGACACCAGCGGTCTCGATGCCAACGAGGCGTTTGCGCGCAAGCACGGCTTCAACGGCACCCCTGTGATCGTGCGCGAGGATGGAGCCGTGGTCCACGGGTACCGCCCGCGCGAATTCCTCGAAAGCTGGCTCGAAGGGAGCGCATCATGAACCAGAAGGCCCTTATCTCGCTCGCCCTTCTCGGGACGGCTCTCGGCGGCTGCACCACGCTCGGCACCAATGTTGCCGGAAGCTTCCGCTGTTCAGCGCCCGACGGTGTCTGTGCGCCCTCGAGTGTGATCGACGACAGCGCGCTTGCGCGCATCGAGGAGACCAGCTCGACCGATCTCCTCAATCCCGCCGGTCCCTACCGGATGGACGACGGTATCGGCGTACCGGTCCAGGGTCTGCAGGTCGCCGCTGCGCCGGTTGCCACCTCCGCGCCGACCTACGAACTCGCCGTGGTTTTTCCTGGTTACACCGACGCAACCGGGGCGTCGTTTGAACGACGCGTCGTCAGGACCGCCGCTTTGCTCCCCGGTCGTGGGGATGCGATGGAAGCGATGGCGCTGCGCGGACCTTCGCGCGGGCGCTCGCAGGGCTTGCTCGCTGCGGCCGAGAGCGCTCCGCCGTTTCTCGCGATCGCGCCGGGCGTGATGGATGCCGCTCCTTCCGGCTCCACCGAGGGGCAGGCGCAGGTCGCCTCGGCGCAGACGCCCAATCCGATCGCGCAGATCCAGTCGCAGGTGTCGGAGCGCCTTGAAGCCCAGCAGCCGAAGGCCCGCCGACAGGCTGCGAGCTTCCCGGGCACCGTCGAGGAGTAACCCGCAATGTGGCAGGCCTTCAGCAATATCGTCGACCTCGTCGTTGGTGACAGTCGCAAGCCCGAGCAGCGTTCGCGACCCCCCGCAGTGCCGATGCTCTCGCATTTTCTCGGCTACCGCTCCTTCGATGAAGACAAGCGCATCTTCCACCAGGTCCGCTCGAAGGGCTTCATCCTCGAGCTTGCGCCGCTGGTCGGCGCCAACGACCGCGTGAACGACGTCATCGGGTCGCTGTTCTCGGATATCCTGCTGCCCGGCACCAAGTTCAGCGTGACGAACTACTCGAGCCCGCGCGTCGCCGAGAAGCTGCAGGACTGGGCGCTTCCGCGCTACAAGGCATCGGGCGTCTTCCAGACGCTTGCGCGCCACCGCATCGACAAGCTACGCAACGGTGTCTGGTCGACGCTGGCAAGCGACGGTCCGTTCTTCGTGCGCAATTTCCGCGTCGTGATGGCTGTGGGGATTTCGCAGGGTTCGGGCCTCTCGACCGACGATCTCGTCACGATGCGCGACGGCATCGTGTCAGCGCTCGAGTCGATCGACGTGCCGGTGCGCGATTTCGAGCCGACCGATCTCATCCGCCTGTTCGACGAGTTCCTCGCGCCCTCGACCGGCGCTGGCGACGAGGTCCCGGGTTATAACCGCTTCGATCCGATCAACGAGCAATGCGTCCGGCGCGATCTCGTGACGCACGTCGAGAAGGACCGGATCATCGTTCATGCACAGTCGCTGCGGCCGACCGGCTCGAGCGTCGAAGGCGTTCCCGAGATGAAGGATTTCGTGCCGGAGCGTTTCGACATCCGCACGATGGCAGTGCGCAACTTCCCCGATCGCTGGGCCCCGTGGGACACGCAGAAGATCATCGGCGATATCTTCAACGCCAAGCTCAACCTGCCGTGCCCTGTGCTTCAAACCGTCTGCGGCATCATCCCTGGCCATGAGACCTCGGAAAGCAAGGCAGGCTACAAGTTCGCGCGCACCAGCTCGCTGGCCGAAGGCAAGGGTGTCAAGCTGGTCCCCAAGCTTCGCACCGAGGCTGCCGAATGGCAGTTCGTGCAGGACCGGGTCAAGCAGGGCGAGAAACTCGTCTCCTGCTACTACGCGGTCTCGATCATCGCCCCCAAGGGCCGCGGCGAACCGTGCGAACGGACGCTGAAGGCGCTCTACAAGGCGAGCGGGTGGGACCTGATCGACGAGACCCACATCCAGCTTCCCGCTTTCATGGCGCATTTCCCGCTGATGCTCGCCGACGGCCTCGATGGCGACTACAAGCGGATGAAGCGGCTGCGCACCATGCGTTCGGCCAACGTCGCGGCGATCGCGCCCATCCAGGGCGAGTTCGTCGGCGGTAATATCCCGCACCTGCTGTTCATCGGGCGGCGCGGTCAGCCACAGTTCTGGTCGCCGTTCCAGAACGGCGCGGGCAACCATAACGTCGCGATCGCCGGCAAGTCGGGCTCGGGCAAGTCGGTGCTTCTGCAGGACCTGACCGCGAGCTTTGCCGGCGTCGGCGCGAAGACCATCGTCATCGACGACGGCCGTAGCTTCGAGCACATGGCGAAGGCGCTCGGCGGCACCTTCACCGAGTTCAAGCTCTCTTCGGGCATCTCGATCAACCCGTTCCGGATGATCGACGAGGACCTCGCCGGTGGCGACGACGATTATCTGGTCGACTGCCTGGCTATGCTGAAGTCGATTATTTCACAGATGGCGCGCAACGAGACTCGCCTGAACGATACCGAGCGCGGCCTGATCGACCAAGCGGTGAACGCGGTGTGGAACGAGCACGGCCGCGACGGCACTGTCGACCACATCATCGACGCGCTCAAGCAGGCCGAGCATCCGTTCGCTTTCGATCTGGCGACCTCGTTGCTGCCGTTTGCAGCGCGCGGCACCTTCGGTCGTTTCTTCCTCGGCGATGCCAATCTCGACCTCTCGGCCGACCTGACCGTTTTCGAGCTTTCCGACCTCGCCACCCGCGAGGAACTGCGCGGCGTCGTCCTGACCTCGATCATGTTCATCGCCTCGCAGGTCATGCGCCGGATGGACCGCTCGATTCCCAAGCCGCTCATCATCGATGAGGCCTGGCAGATGCTGAAGGGCGGGGCGATGGCCGACTTCGTCGAGACCTACTCTCGCACCTGTCGCAAGTATGGCGGCTCGCTCATCACCGCCACGCAATCCATCCACGACTACTACAAGTCCGAAGGTTCGCGCGCCGCGCTCGAAAACTCGGACTGGTTCCTGATCCTCCAGCAGAAGGGGGAGACGATCTCGGACTTCCGCAATTCGGACCGGTTCGAGATGGACAACATGACCGAGGCGCTTCTGCGCAGCCTGAAGCGCAACGGCGTCGATTACTCGGACATCTTCATCCGCGGACCCGACACCGAAAGCATCGGCCGCCTTGTCCTCGATCGCTTTTCAGCCACGCTCTATTCTTCGAGCCCCGGCGTCTTCGCCGATATCGAGAGCTACGTTCATCGTGGCTTCGCGATGCAGGACGCGATCGAGGCGGTTGCCTTCCCCGAGGAGTTTGAGCTCCTGGAGGCGGCGGAATGAGCGCGCTGGCTGCAAATCCCTCCGCGGCGCGCCTGATCGTGCGCGGACAGGACACGCTCGCGATCGGTCTCCGGGTTGCAGGCTGGAGCGCGACCACGCTGATGGCGACACTCGGTGTCGTGACGCTGTTCTTCTTCGTGCTGGGCAGCTTCTCGATCGACGGGACGATGCTCCAGCTTAACAATCTTGCCTCCCGCTACGTCGCTGCCGACGGCGCGCGGCAGGCGCAGTTTCAGACCATCCTCTTTTCGACCCTCGGGATCGCCTTCGCGCTGATCGGCGTCTTCCGCCGCTCGTCCCTGCGCGCAGCCTTCCGTCTTACCGGAGATGACGCATGACGGATCTGTTCGAAAACGCCGACCAAGTCGCTGAGCGGAGCTCGTTCAAGGCCGCTATCCCTCAGCAACGCGCCAAGGGCTTTGCCGGTCTCTCGCCGCGCGAGCTCATCGTCCTGGTCGCCGCGATCGCGATGTTCATCTGGGGGGCGTGGGTCACTAAAAACCTCGTCGCGGGGGACGATGGCCGACAGGACCTCGTCCAGCTGCAACTGCAGGGGATCATCGGAGACTATCTGCAGGCCCAGGCGCGCTCCGCCTCGGACGAGCAGACCGCTGCCAAGGAAACGGCGGTGTTCATGGCCGCCCTCGACCAGACCGTCGAGGGGCTGTCGAAGGATGGGAAGATCGTCGTCGTTCACGAGGCGATCATCGGCGGCGATGTCCCCGACGTGACCGAGAGTGTGAAGGCGGCCGTCTACGCAAAGGTTCCCCGGCCGCAGCCGGCGCAGGCCGTCCGTGTCCAGAACGAGATGCAGGCCTTCATGGCCTCGAACGGGGGAGGCCAGGGCGATGTCCAGCGCTAAGACCCGGCGGCTCTCCACGAAGGGCAAGCTGCTTGCCATTGCCGCGATGTTCGCGATCGGCACGGCCGTCACTTCGCTGCAGAAGTGGAGCGAGACCCACGCCTTCATGGTCAACGCGACGGATTCGCTTCCCAACTGGGCGTTCCTCGTCGAGACCGGGCGCTTCCCGGCCCGGGGCGACTATGTGATCTTCCACCCGGGCCATGATGCGGTCACCGAGAAGTACTTCGGCGCCCAGCCTGAGCCTTTCGCCAAGGTCGCCTACGGTCTTCCGGGCGATGTGGTTACCCGCGAGGGTCGCGACGTCTTCGTCAACGGGACGCGGATCGCCGCGACCAAGCCGCTCACAAAGCGGGGTGATCCGCTTACCGAAGGGCCGCTCGGCGTCGTTCCCGAGGGCTGCGTGTTCGCTGCCACCCACCATAAGGACGGCTTCGACAGCCGCTACGCGCACATCGGGTTCGTATGCCGCGACCGGCTTGTCGGCACCGGGCAGGCGATCCTGTGAGGCGCGTCGCTCTCCTTGCCGCCCTCCCGGTCCTCGTCGGTGCCTCGAGCGCGCCAGCGGTCGATCCTGGCCGCGCGGTGGATCATGGACAGATGGGCCAGACATGGCCGGTCATCGAACCCGATCTGCTTTCGGTCATCAAGGCGCGGCTCGACGATGCCAAGGCCACCGGCAAGCTCGACGAGCTGAACCAGCGTTTCGCCGACCGGGTCAAGCAGCGGGTCAACCGGCCCGTTCCTGTCGCCGGCATCGGCCCCGCGCTCGAGACGCGCAGCTGGGAATTCGATCCGGCCATTGTCGTCGACAACGACATTCGCGATCACAAGGGCAATCTGATCGCCGTGGCAGGACAGCGGGTCAACCCTCTCGCCGCTTCCGGACTCTCCAAGAAGCTCGTCTTCGTCGATGGTGACGATCCCGCGGAAGTCGCATGGGCAATGCGCTTCGGCAGCGATCAGAAAGCGAAGATCATCTTTGTCGATGGTTCGCCCTTCGAGCTGATGAAGACGCACCAGCGGCGCTTCTACTTCGACCAGGGCGGCAAGCTGACCGGGCACTTCGGTATCCGCCATACCCCGGCGCTCGTCGAGCAGAGGGGCGAGATCCTGATGGTCACCGAACAGGCGATCGCTCGCCGCGGCGGTGCCTCGTGAGCGGGTGGCGCGACCTTGTCCCGGCCCCGCTCGCCGCACCCGAGACCCGCGGGCGGCGTGCCGCGCGGTACCGCGTGATCGCCGGCTGCGCGGTCCTTGCCATCATGATCCTGTTCTTCGGCCCACTGCGGGCGCTTGTGGGCTCTCGTGCTCTCGCTCTGTTCGTGGCGGTTGGCACCTATGTCGGCATTCAGGGATGGCTCTGGGTCCAGGAGAAGAACGCAGCCGACGATGCTTGGTTGTTCAGGGACAGCGACGATGTTGCGTAGGCTGTTCGCCTCGATCGCGGCGCTGGCCGCCTTCGCGTTGGCGGTTCCCGCCGCCGCGCAAGGGCTCCCCACGGGTCCGGGCCGGTGCTCGGGCAGTTTCGTCAACCCGGTCACCGATGTGTGCTGGGGCTGCATGTTTCCCCTCTCGCTCGGCTCGCTCAAGATCTGGCCGTCCTCGCGTGCGGATACCAAGAACCCCGATCTTCCGATTTGCGCCTGCGGAACGCCGGTGCCGCGTATCGGTCTCGCGATGGGCTTTTGGGAGCCGGTTCGCCTGATCGATGTGTCGACAAAGCCGTGGTGCTTTCCGAACCTCGGCGGCATCAAGCTCGATCCCGGCTTTGCCATCGGTAACGGCTATGCGAATGATTCCTCCCAGATCGGTGGGAAGTCGCAGAACACTGCCAAATACCACGTTCACTACTACATCTATCCGCTGCTCTACTGGCTCGAGATCGTCACCGATTTCCTGTGTCTCGAGGCGAGCTCGTTCGACGTCGCCTACATGAGCGAGATCGACCCGCTGTGGCAGGACGATGAACTCACCACGCTGCTCAACCCCGAAGCGGCGCTGTTCACCTCGCCGCTCGCGCAGGCCGCCTGCTCGGCCGACTGCATCGCCGCCACTGCCAAGCTCCCGATCGACGAGCTGTTCTGGTGCTCGGGATGCCAGGGCCCGATGTATCCGATGAACGGCAATATCGGCGCCAATATCGGCATCAAGCAGTCGGCGCGGCTCGCGGCCGAGCGGATGATCTACAAGATGCACCGTCAGGGCCTTGCCTGGGGCACCAGCGGCTCCAAAGCGCTGTGCTCCAAGTACCTCATGCCGGTCCTCAAGAAGAGCCAGTACCGGCTGCAGCAGGTCAACCCGACGCCGATGGTGAGCGGGCGCGAGAGCTGCTCGCCGATCGGTGCCACCACCATCCTGCCGAAATCCGGACAGGTCTATCCGGTCAAGGGAGAGGACGTGGGCTTCCTTGTTTGGCGCAAGCGCAATTGCTGCGTGCTGTAAGGGGAGAGACGGGAATGAACCGCAAGATCGCAATGCTTCTCGCCGGCGCCGGACTCTTGAGCGGCATGACGGCGGTGTTCGCCCAGAGCATGGACGGCTTTGATCCGGACGCCATCGAGGCGCGTGCGGATCAGTTCCGCGAGGATGCCCAGGCGCTCTTCGAATACGCGACCACCAATGCGGAGACGCACACCGAAGAGGCGCAGGCCGTGGTTCAGCAGGGCCAGCAGTCGATCGAGGGTCTCGACGTCTCCCAGATCGCGGGAGGGCAGGGACTGTTCGATTTCGATGAGATGGTCGCCGGCGCAAAGGCGGGGATGGCGAAGCCCGAAGGCGCACCGCTGTTCATTGCCTTTGCTAGCCTGTCGATGCCCGAAGAAGCGCTGTCGAAGATGATCGAGGACACCACGAAGGCCGGCGGCGTAGTGGTCTTCCGCGGCTTCTCGGCAGGAAACCCGCAAGGGTTCATCCAGGGCATCCGCAAGGTGGTCGACCAGGCTGGTGCGAGCAATGTCGCGATCGATCCGCGCCTGTTTCGTTCCTTCGGGGTTGATCGGGTCCCGACCTATGTCGCCCTCTCGAGCGACTTCGAGCCGTGCGACCAGCTCGACTGCGTGACCGCTCCGCCGCCGCATGATCGGATCGCCGGTAATGTCAGCGTGTCCTATGTTCTTGAGACCTTCGCCAACGCCAACGGACCTGGTGCGCCGGTTTCCCGCCTCGCTCTGCGCAACATGAAGGGAGCGCGATGAACCGTCTGCGCATCCTCGTTGCGGTTCTCGCGCTCGGGGTGAGCGGCGGGCTCGCCCATGCGCAGATGACGGCGCAGGATGCGCGCACCGAGGGCGAGGCGATCGGCACCGGTGTGCGCGACAGCACCAACGGATCGATTCTTGCCAATGGCGCTGAAGCCAATGTCCCGACGTATGCCGGTACCGATTTTCCGACGCTCGACTACGTCGAAGATCCGACGGGCCTGAGCACTGCGGGCGAAGCGGCCCGCTATCAGCAAGATTACCAGACCGTCGTCGATCCCTACCGCAAGGTGGTCGACCCCGCGACGATCGATCTCTCGTCTGCCACGGCAATCGAGCAGGACCCGGACACCTACCTCGGGCCCGGCGTGGGCCCGGGCGGGGCGACGGGCACCTGCAATCCGCTTCCTCCCGGGGGAGGGGGCACGACCACCTATCTCGAGAGCTGCAACGAAGGGTCGCAGCCCTTCGACGAGGCGCGGACCTGCCGGGCCCAGCTTGCGATCCAGACGCAGGGGTCTCGCTATTGGGAATATACCTGCCAGACCGTCGGTTTCGGCGTACGAAGAGATCAGTGTTCGGCCCTGT
The DNA here is from genome assembly GCF_006542605.1 of Porphyrobacter sp. YT40. GTDB lineage: Bacteria > Pseudomonadota > Alphaproteobacteria > Sphingomonadales > Sphingomonadaceae > Erythrobacter. Next base: position 116,872 of record NZ_CP041223.1, on the reverse strand, counting down.
TGGGTGTGCAGGGGGCGGACCAATGCACCCTCATCGACAGCGTCCGCATTGGCGAAACCTGTCTGCAATGGGTCCGCGAGCCGAACGGTCGGACCTGGTGCGCCGAACCGGGTGAGCCGATCTACCGCCAGACCTGGAGTTGCCCCAGCCAGCTTCCGGTAGCCGGCGGTGTCGAGCGCAACACGATCAGCATCGTCAGTGAGACGGTTGACGAAACGCAGTGCCGTGCGACTATCGGCACCGCCAGCTGTGCGCAACAGACCGAGGTCTGTACCGCGCCCAATGAGACGCGTGTCATCAATGGCCTGTCCGTCACCCGCGCGTGCTGGGAATGGGAGCGAACCTATCAGTGCCAGGGCGTCGCGCCGGCCAATGATTGCTCTGCGCTCGAAGCGCGCCCGGAATGCACCTTCGACCACGACGAGTGCCTGAGCACCGACGCAAATGGTGCCTGCAACGTCTACGACCGCTGGTTCAAGTGTACCACGCCTGCGTCGGGTCCTCCGCCGCCGCCCGCCTACGTATGCGCAGGCGACCTCTACTGCATTAACGGCGAATGCACCTCGGTGAGCCGCGAGGCGTCCACCGAGTTCAAGGATGCTGTTGTGGCCATGAACGTGATGGGCGAGCTGCGCGACGGCTTCGATCCCAACGAACTGAAGATTTTCAGCGGCGAGAACCTCAAATGCACGAAGAAGATCTTCGGCCTGTCGAACTGCTGCAGCGGGAAGGGTGTTCCGCTCCTGACGCCGTGGCTGTGCAACAGCCAGGACCGTGACGTCGACAAGAAGGATGACGCGGGCCTCTGCCACTACGTTGGCACCTATTGCTCAGATAAGATCCTCGGGGTCTGCGTCACCCGCAAGCAGTCGTATTGTTGTTACGGCAGCAAGCTGGTCCGAATCCTCAACGAGCAGGGCAAAGCGCAGCTCGGGATGCAGTGGGGCACTCCAAAAACCCCCGACTGCGAAGGTTTCCTGATCGCGCAGTTCCAACAGCTCGACCTCAGCCGGATGGATTTCAGCGAGGTCTACGCCGAGTTCGTCGATGCTGCGAAGCTTCCCGACGAGATCGAGATGTCGCTGCAGATCCAGAAGAAAATCGAGACCTACTACAACAATGGAGTGAACTGAGCATGTCGGGCGCAGATATCGTGGCTTTGCAGAGAGACGATCCGTTTCCGCCCGCCCAGGTGCTCGATCTGGCGGTAAGCGTGGCGATCGGCCGTGAGCTTGCCGCGAGCGAATCCGAGATGTTCGAACGGATCGAGGACTGGTTCCTTCGTCCCGCGACGCGCGCGGAACTCAAGGCATCGGTATCGCGCCTGATCGACCGGGGATGGATCCACCGCTCGAGCGACGACGACGATTTCGATTTATGCCTCACCGACGCCGGCGTGGAAGCCGCGACGACGCTATCGGGCGGGATGATCCGCATGATCGATCGCGGCCGCGGCCTGATCCAGACCTCCTTTCTCCTCCAGTCGCTGGACCTTGCACAAGGAAAATGCCCATGAAAATGCTCACCGCCTCGAGCCTTGCCGCGGTCCTCGCCGCCGCGACGGGCCCCGTTCTTGCGCAGAGCGAGCAGCCAACGGCGCGCGATGCGTTCTATTGCGACGAGCGCAAGCTCGGCACCTGGTTTTACTGCAATTCGGAGGAAGCCAAGCGGAAGGCGCGCGAACGCGCCAAGCAGCAGCAGCCGGCTCCTTCCGTGCCGGCGGTCGAGCGCATGGCAGCGATCACGCGCCAGCTGGACGAGCTGAAGGCGCTCGCGGTGCTTGAGCCGACCCAGGAGAATATCGTCAACTATATCCGCTTCCAGCGCGAGCAGCTCGACCGGGCCTCGACCTTCGCGGATGTGTGGGGGAGGGCCATCTGGCAGACACCCGAACTCGACTACACGCTCGAACGCCCGGTGGGCACGCTGGCCAAGCAGACCTGGCTCGAGGAGCGCAAGTCGCAGCGTGAGGGCTCCATGGCTGCGCTCAGCGAGCGTTATGGCCTGTTCTACTTCTATTCGTCGACCTGCGGTGCTTGTCGCATCTTCTCGCCGGTCATCCGCGCGCTGTCGGACAATTACGGACTCGAGGTTCTCGCGGTGTCGATGGACGGGGGGCCGAATGAAGCCTTCCCGAATCATGTGATCGACAGCGGGCAGTACCAGCGCATGGGTCTGCAGGGCGGGACCGTGCCGGCCCTCGTCCTGTTCGACACCGTCACCAAGCAACCGATCCCCATCGGCTACGGTGTCATGGCCGCCGACGAGGTCATGCAGCGCATCTTCTACCTCACGCAGGTTGAACCAGGGAGCGACTACTGATGGACAGGCAATTTCATCGCGACCGCTCCGCTCGCCTCTTGAAGCGCGCCGGCGTCGCGCTATCGGCCCTTGCCGCTGCCTGCATGGTGGCAACGCCTGTCAGCGCCCAGGTCGGTTCGGAACTCAACGATTTCTTCAATGACATGGGTGCCTCGGCCAACGCGACCGGGCCCACGGCCTATCAGGGCCAGTCAGCGGGGTATTATTCGGGAGGCAACATCTGGACCCGCTTCCCGCAGAAGAGCGTCAATCCGGTCAATCTGCAGCTGCCGTCTATCAAGGCCGGGTGCGGCGGCATTGATGTCTTTTCCGGCTCGTTCTCGTTCGTCAATTCCGACGAGATCATCGCCATGCTCAAGGCGACGGCGAACAATGCGCTCGGCTTCGCCTTCCAGCTCGCGATCAAGTCGATCAGTCCGCAGATTGCCTCGACCATCGAGGAGATCTCGCAGAAGGCGCAGCAGATGAACCAGTTCAACATGAACAGCTGCGAGACCGCGCAGAACCTCGTCAGCGGACTGTGGGGCAAGTCCGACCGCATGTCCTCGGAGATCTGCAAGTCGATCGGCAACAGTCAGGGCCTGTTCTCGGATTGGGCGAAAGGCCGCCACGAATGCGGGACGGGAGGTCAGCGCGAGTCGACCATCGCGGCGAACAGCGATCCCGCGATCCCCGCTGAGAGCTACAACTTCACATGGGATATGCTGAAGCAGAGCTACCCGAGCTTCTCGACGGAGTTCCGCGAATACCTGATGACGTTCGTCGGGACGGTGATCTTCTACCAGGACGGCGACGCCAGCGGGAAACGTGGTTTCCAGTTCGTGGGGCAGGGCGATCGGGCGCTTCTGACCGCGCTGCTCGATGGGACGAGCTCCGTGACGATGCTCAAGTGCGACACGTCCGAGAAGTGCCTCAACCCTACTACGCAGACCATGTCGATCTCGAGCGCACAGGCGCTGAAGCCTCGCGTGCGCGCGATGATCGAGAGCATGAACGGCAAGGTCCGCACCAACGCGGCGCTCTCGACCGATGAGATCGGTCTGCTCGGCGCGACCACGATTCCGCTCTACAAGATCATCTCGGTCAATGCGGCCGCGACGCTGGGCGGCATGACGTCGAACGACATGAACGACCTTGCCGAAGTTGTGGCGATGGATCTCCTCGATGCGATCGCACAGCAATACTACGGCTACGCCTCGCGCGGGGTGGGGACCTTTCAGAACGCCAACGAGGCGGCCCTGTCGCAGTGGCGCGAGCAAATCGCCTCGGTGCGGCAGGTCCTCGACACCTATTCGCAGGGCATGAACCTGCGCCTGCAGCGCACCCAGCATGTCGTCGAGCGCGCCGTCTTCCTCGAAGGGACGCTGCGCAACAATCTCTCCCCGCAAATGTCGGCGGCGCTGTCCTTCAGCACGTCGCTCTCGAACCAGGGCATTCAGTAAGGACCCAAGGCCATGATGGAGATCTGGACGATCGGCGGCGGCGAGTACATCGTCAACGTGTTCAACGCCGTCAGTGCGTGGACCGGGGGAGGGGGCTTCCGCTCCCTTATCCGCGTCGTCATGGTGATGGGCCTGATCTACAGCCTTCTCGTCGTGGCCTTCAGTCTCAACTGGCGCGCCTGGCTCAACTGGTTCCTCGGCGCGACGCTTATGTACGGCGCGCTTATCGTGCCGACCACCACGGTCAAGGTGACCGACCGCCTAAATCCGGGTCTTGCCCCCGCGACGGTCGCCAACGTGCCTGTAGGGCTGGCGCTCATCGCCTCGGTCAGCTCGCGGACGGGTGACTGGCTGACCGAGACGGCCGAAACCGTCTTCGTGATGCCCGGCTCCCTTCAGATGTCCAACAACGGTATGATCTACGGCGCGCGCCTGTGGGACCGGACACGCGAGTTCAAGATCCGGGATCCCCGCATCAGCGCCAATCTCGAGGAATACTACAAGCAGTGTCTGTTCTATGACATCCTGCTCGGGTTCGAATCGTTCGACGCGATCGCGACCTCCAACGACATCCTGACCGACATGGGGCCTGGCTCGCTCGCGCGAGGGATGAAATGGATCCCCGATGCCGGTGCTCCGACCATCGTGACCTGCCAGGCTGGCTATACCAACCTGCAGACGGGCCTCGTCACTTACGCCGACACCCAGCTCGAGGAAGAGGGCCGCAAGATGTTCCCGGGACTGACCCCGGCCGCGGCACGAGCCAAGCTCGTCGCGGACCTGCCGGTCATCGCCAACCAGTTCCACGGCAGCTCGCAGACGGCCCAACAGATCTTCCACCAGCGCTCGCTCGTAAGCGCGTTCCTTGAAGCGCGCGCCAATCTCGGGGCGGCCGATGGCGACACCTTCGCCATGCTCCGCGCGCAGGAACAGGCGCGCAACACCTACACCTCGATCGCCCAACAGGCGATGACTTGGGTGCCGCTCCTCAACATCGTGCTGACCGTTGTGTTCTACGCGATGTTTCCGGTCATCTTCCCGCTCTTCCTCATTCCGCGAACTGGTGTGTCCGCGCTGAAGGGCTATTTCACCGGCTTCTTCTATCTCGCCGCATGGGGACCGCTCTACGTCGTCCTCCATATGTTCATCATGGACCGGGCGTCGGATGCGCTGAATGCGACCTCGCCGGGTGGAATCACGATGGCAGGTATGGCCGGCATCGATGCGGTCAATGCCGATACGGCGACGATCGCCGGTTTCCTGATGATGTCGATCCCGTTCCTTGCCGCCGGCATGGCGCGCGGTGCGATGGCTGTGTCCTCTCAGGCGACCTCGATGCTGGCACCGGCGCAATCGGCAGCAGAAGCGGCGGCGGTCGAGCGGACCACCGGAAACTACTCCTACGGCAACGAGAACTTCATGAACCTGAGCGGGTTCAATCGCCAGTCGGATCAGTGGAACACCGCACCGAACTACCAGGGCGGGATGGCGCGCACGTCGTATCGAGAGGCCGATGGCGCCGTCACCAAGGGTTTTGCCGACAGTAGCAGCGCCTTCGATACGAGCGATGCAATCTCAAATCTCGCGTTCCGGCCCACGCGGACCGCAGGATTCGCCGCCGAAGCGCGGGGCGTGCTCTCGGAAGGTTGGGGCAGGGTGGAGCAGGCCCGCCAGAGCGCGGCCGAATCTTGGAGCGCGACCGCCAGCACCGCGACCGAGCTCTTGAACTCAGCCGAGCGCTCGGCGTCTTCGTCGACGCAGACAGGTTCCGGGTTCAACAATAGCCTCACCAATATGTATGAGGCCACCAATGCGATGTCTAACGACTTGCAGTCGCGCTTTGGCATGACTCAAACTGACGCAGAGCGCATTTCTCGTCTGTCATTGATGACAGGGACAGCAGACGCGGCTTTGGGAACTCCCGGCGGGCGCTTAAGCCCCGCCCAAGCTAGGATTGCAGCGCAGATTTCTTCAAACGCCCAGCTTGAAACCGGGCAGAATCTGACTACCGATCAGGCTTGGAGCGAGCTCCGCGGGTATGTCGAACGACAAACGAGTTCGGTTCAGGCTCGTCAGGCGCGGGAAGATTTCATGCGCGAGACCAGCACCTCGCAGGACTCCGAGACACGCGGCCTGTCTCAGCGGCTTGGTGCATCGATCACCGATTCCCGCTCGGCATCGCTCGAAGCCTCGCAGACCGAAGACATCTGGCGGCGTATCTCCCGCGATGTCAGCAACGCAGAAAGCCGCGGCTTCAACCTCAACTACAACGAGACTCAGGAGTTCGTCCGCTACGCCGAGGACGAGCTGCAGAAGCCGGAGAACGCCGTTCTTCGCGATATCGGTTGGAGACCCAACATGGTATCTCCCAGCGCTCAGCAGGAAGGCGTCCGCGACATCATGCTTGGCCGTTATATGGACTCTCGTATCGACCGGATGCGCGACGAGCTGGGCATCGTCCCCGACGCCCCTGCCAACCTCGGGATCGAGGGTCCTGCGATTTCATCAGCCAATGGAGTGCGCGCATGGGGCGATGCCAACCAGGCGCGTCTCGAAGGTCGTGCTCCTGACGTCAATGTCCGGCCGAGCTCGCGGGACGGCGCCTTGGCTGACGATGTTGGTGGGCGAATAGAATACGGCGACCAGCGCATCCTCGACGGCGGGCGAGAGCTCAGGAATGAGGGGGTCGACTCTTATCGCGGCGCTGGATCACTCCGTGAGACCGTCGACGAGCGCAATCACGCAAGCCTTGGCCGTACCATGCCCATCGTCTCGCCCTTGATGGACAAGATCGATGAGTTCACTGGCAGCTTCGGTTCTGGAGGTCAGCCCGGGACGGGCGCGTCATCGCTGGTGGAATTGCCGAGAGGTCAGCAACCTCTGCTTCCCGTCGCCGGCGCTGCAGGTTCAGGGTTGGGAACGCGGGTCGATCCAATCTCCGGTGGGCGCCGCCAGCACAACGGCCTCGACATCCCGGCCGCCGCTGGTACCCCGATCATTGCAAGGGGCGCCGGCGTCGTGTCAAAGGTGGAGTTCCAGGCTGGCGGAGCTGGCAATTATGTCGTCATCGACCATCCGGACGGCACGCAAAGCAAGTACTTCCATATGCAATCGCGGTCACCTCTAGAGGAAGGACAGAGCGTGTCGGCAGGGCAGCAGATCGGCCAAGTGGGCAGCACCGGGCGTTCGACCGGGCCGCACCTGCATTACGAATTGTGGAAAGACGGTCGTCCAGTCGATCCGCGCCGCTTTGGGTTTCAATGATGCTTAGATCAAGGAAAACACCAAACCGGAAATGAGAAGGACTGCCAGATAGAAGAAGAACCTCTTCCAAGCCTCGGAACCGCCATTCCCATAGTCAACATCGAGGTCGGCAAGATGCCGACCGGACGCGTAATGGAGCGGATCCCCTGGGTTTATTGGGCTTCTCGGGAAAAGATCATCGGGCACTGGCTTTCTCCTAGTTTGACCATAGCATTTGAGGACGCCCAACACAATTGCTGGCGGAATGCTGTGGTCAAACTAGGAGATCGCCGCAGTTGATCCCCAAGGCGGTTAAGCAGTAAGGATCGCGCGAAAGTTTCGAGGGAGCGGTGCGAGTCCAACTGTGCATCGAGAGGGATGAATTCTAAAGTCGAACGGAGTTTCGTCGATCTGCGGGAGCGCATTCTTTTTGGCGAGCTCCCGGGCGGCTCGTCGCTGACCGCGGAAGATGTCGTCGCCGACCTGGGGGTGACCCTCAACATGGCTCGGCAGCTTCTTCTCGCGATTGGGTCGACCGGCTATCTGACCAAGCGCGGGCGGTCCTATGTCGTATCGACGTTCACCAAAGAACAGGTCGAGGAGTGGCGGCTTGCCTTGTGTGCGATCGTGGAGATCGGAGCCTTGCGCCTCGCGCTCGATGGCGAAGAGAAGCTGCGCGCGGCCGAGCAGTTTCTCGATTCCAGAGTAAGGGACGTGGACGTCCACAACGAGGCTTTTTTCATCGGCGCAATGGCGCTCACCACCGTCGTTCTGGGAGGGCCGAGAAGCACGCTTGCCCAGCTCGTCGAGCAGTTCATACCGCAGGCGTTCTTTCGGCTTCTGTGGCTCTCCGATGCCTATGCCGATCGTACCGGATTCTTCGTCGAGGCGGCCGACAAGTTTCTCACTGCGGCCCGGTCGGGTGATCTCGAAGGCGTCCGAAAGGCGTGTCGCTTCTTCTTCGATAGCACGGCTTCCTCGCTCTTCACCCTGATCGAAAAGATGGAGGCGAGGGCTTACCCGGAAAAGGTCAAGGTTGGTGGATTTCAGGCGATCGAGCCTCATATCAGCGGGATGCCAACCTATGCAGGCAGTGCCCGTGCCACAATTTCGATGCTGCGACCGGTAACGGAGATCGATCGGATGACTTACGCGCTGTAACGCCGCAAAATCAGACAAGCGCCGGCCGACGCGGGTGGAGTCGCATCGATGTGGCATCCGCCGCGCAATCTCTTGCATTCCCGTCGCAGAGCTTCGAGACCATGGCCTGTGCAGAGGCACTCATGCCTTCGAGATCCTCGCGCTCGAGTGAAAGCGAACGGATGTAGACCAGTGCCACGCTCGCCCGCTTAGCGTACTCCTCAAGCAGGTTCACTTCGCCAGTCGCGGCGACGACGGCGAACATCAGTTTCTGGTGAGCGAGCAGCGAAGCGAGCGGCTTTCCGCCAGCTGCTGCCTGGACAAACGACTGCAGCCGACGTTCGATCTCCGGCATCGCATTGGCGCAGTTCATGAGACTCAGGCGAATGATGCTCCGAGCTTCAATGCCGGCAACGGCGGCGAGCTCATCGCCGACACGGCTTGGGTCGATCTGGACCCAGTCGAATTGCAGCAGTTCATTCCGGACGAAACCCGCGCCGCGCAGGTCCGCGAAAGCATACTCGCCCCAGTCCTTGGAGTTGTTCGTGATGCGGGCTAGAGCTTCTGGATCCGGCAACGGCGAAGGTCGTTCCCCACCCGCGATCGCCCTGCGAAGCTTTTCAACTTTGTGATCTGCGCTTTTTGCCATCTTCTCGATGGCTGCGCGATATAGGTGGCTTACTCCTCGCTCCATCGCGGGACTATATCAATTTGTGCCTGCGCTTCAATCGTCCCGTGGCCACGTGCCGCCGTTAAGTTCCTTCTCGTATTCGGCTATGCGCTTCCAGTCGATTGCCGTCTCATCGAAACGATCGTAGTCGAGAACACGGGCGCAGACCTTGTCCAGCTCTGCAGGATCGTCCGGAAGTTTGCCTTCCTGACGATACTTGTGGACCGCATGGAGCAGCCTCTGCAGATCGGCGTAATGCTCCACGGAATGCGCCCCCTTGGAACTTTCTCTCGAAGAACCTTGCTTAAAAAGATGTCAGTGTCGAGACTTCTTGTTCGATTTCAGACCCCTGTTCTATTCTGTCTCGCCGCCGAGAAAGCGGGCCGTCGCGCTCGATTTCGCGCGCAGCTTCTTTCCGTAGCGTAAAATGGTTCCCGGGGACGTCCAGCGCATCGCATTCGTGATCGCGACCCCGTCGGCGCCCAGAGCGATCAGATCGTGTGTCAGGCCGACCCTGAGCGAATGCGAGGATATTGCCTTCAGCGTCTTGTCGATGCTGTCCTTTCCGACCTCGATCAACCCATCGAGCCACGCGCGCTCAACCAGGCGCTTGTAGATTGCGTTGACCCCTTGCGTCGTCAGCGGATTGGGGCCGACCGTGTAGACGGTGATCGCCTGCGTCGCGGCCTGGCCTTCAAGCCGTTCCTGATAGTGCCGCGTGTGCCCAGGAATGCTGTCCCACGCCTGAGGGGCGATCGCGTCCTTGGCCTTCTTCCGCGTGACATGGATTCGCCTGAACATCACCCCTTCCTCGATCTTTGCCGCCTCCAACCACGCCCGCAGACGCCGGACCGCATCGGCCGGCATCCACACTTCCGCACCTTCCCCTTCCTGATCGGTCTTGGAGAAGGGCACGGTCAGCGTGCCTGTGCCATCAACGTCTACCTCAAGGTCCTCGACGGTGGCCGCGGTCAGCTCGCTCACGCGCAGGCCGCCGTAGTAGCCGACTGAGAGAAGGGCTGCATCGCGAAGGCCCCGAAGCGTGCTGTCGCAGCACTCCAGTAATGCTTGGATGGTGATGGGCGAGCTGGTGCCGGTGCGGTTTTCTCCGACGCGGATCGCGGTCGCCTGGCGCTGGTTCTTCTTCTTGTTGATCGCGACTAGCGTCTGCCGGACCATGCGGTTGCGCGGACCCTCCGGCTCAAGCCCCAGCATATGATGCGCCTTGGCGATGCTGGATATCCGCCTCACGATCGTTGCGGGCTTCGCCTTGGCCTTCACCTTCGCCTCGATGTAGCGCACCAGCGTCACCGGGTCGGCAGGGAACGCCGCGCGTTGTTCGGCGAGGCACCAGTCGACATAGCAGTCGAGGTCGGCCGCGGCCGCGATCTTGCTATTTAGCGCCATCGCCTTGAACTCGGCTTCGAAGTGATCCTGGCTGATATTCTCGAGGGTGCCGTCGGCGCCGGCCGCCAGCGCCTGCGCGATCCGCAGCTCTGCCTGCAGCTCGCGGTCGATCTTCTGGTCCTTGCCGCGCGGTTGCGGCACCTTGCGCGACTGGTCGTGAACGATGATTTCGGAAGTTGGGCGCTCGGGCATCGGTGCGGGTTTCTCGTGATTGCCGGACTGCTATCGCAAGAACGTGCCCCGCCCCGCAAGACCGTACTTGCTATAAACCGCAATTATAGCAAATGAGCGCAAAAGCGTTGGAGAGAATGCTAGTGATTTGCGAATTACTGGCATAAATTGTGCTGATGGAGGATACCGATCTCTTCTGGATTGCTGGGTTGCTACATGGACGAATGCCCTTGCTATCACCCTTAGTTCGCGAGGCCGTCGACCTTGCGCTGATCGACATAGCATGGAAGGCGTTCAACCGCGATGCCGGGCCCGGAGACACTGGTCAGCTGTTCTCGGGTTGGCAGAATGCGGACCATGTTCTTCTCACCGAAGATCCGCGCGCAGGCGCGGTTCTCACATGGCTTTCCTCTCGGGATGGTCCGCTTAGAGCCGCTGCGAGGCGCGTCCACCGTGCCCGTGGCGGTGGCGGCTTGCGCTTCAGCGCCGATGAGAGGGATATGTTGATCCATGCGATACAGGCTTCGCGGGAGGCAAAGGTAAAACTCACAGGCTCACCGCCTGTCGGCAATCTTTTCAAGGTGATCGCCACGCTAAAAGAGGATGCTCGTTTCGCCTCTGGTCCGCCGGGCCGATCGGGCGTGGTTGGCGGAACATGGGCAATAAATCTGGCTCTGTTGCAAAAATCGTGAAGCTTGAGCATGCTTGGCGGAGATTGGACGGACGGAACGATGACGGATTTCAAGTGGCGCCATTTCCAGGGTGATGTGATCCTGTGGGCGGTGCGCTGGTATTGTCGCTATCCGATCAGCTATCGCGACCTTGAGGAAATGCTGGCGGAACGCGGCATTTCGGTCGACCATACGACGATCTATCGCTGGGTCCAGTGCTACGCCCCGGAGATGGAGAAGCGGCTGCGCTGGTTCTGGCGGCGTGGCTTTGATCCGAGCTGGCGCCTGGATGAAACCTACGTCAAGGTGCGGGGCAAGTGGACCTACCTGTACCGGGCAGTCGACAAGCGGGGCGACACGATCGATTTCTACCTGTCGCCGACCCGCAGCGCCAAGGCAGCGAAGCGGTTCCTGGGCAAGGCCCTGCGAGGCCTGAAGCACTGGGAAAAGCCTGCCACGCTCAATACCGACAAAGCGCCGAGCTATGGTGCAGCGATCACCGAATTGAAGCGCGAAGGAAAGCTGGACCGGGAGACGGCCCACCGGCAGGTGAAGTATCTCAATAACGTGATCGAGGCCGATCACGGAAAGCTCAAGATACTGATCAAGCCGGTGCGCGGTTTCAAATCGATCCCCACGGCCTATGCCACGATCAAGGGATTCGAAGTCATGCGAGCCCTGCGCAAAGGACAGGCTCGCCCCTGGTGCCTGCAGCCCGGCATCAGGGGCGAGGTGCGCCTTGTGGAGAGAGCTTTTGGCATTGGGCCCTCGGCGCTGACGGAGGCCATGGGCATGCTCAACCACCATTTCGCAGCAGCCGCCTGATCGGCGCAGAGCGACAGCCTACCTCTGACTGCCGCCAATCTTTGCAACAGAGCCTATTCCTTGGAGAGCGGCGGGCGTTCATATGGCGGATCTGGCTCATCTCCCAGCAGTGCCACACTTCCCGCATATTTATGCTGGCGCAGCGCGAGCGCGGCTTGAGCTCCCCCATGCCCGGCCCCAACAATAAGAACATCGTACCGCTCGCTCATGGGATAGATAGCTTCCTTACAGGATTACATAAGCCGTGCTTTGCTTGTCACGCCGTCGGTTAACGGCAAGAGCCTGATTGAGCTCTCTTTGCGAACTCAAGTGCCCTCAATCTTCCGGCGCAATCGTGATGCAAAGTCCGTCCAGAGCATCAGAGATAGTCAACTGACAGGATAACCGAGATCTTGAGCAACGGTGCTCGGACGAGTCCAGAAGATCGTCCTCATCCGTACTCATGGGTGGCAAGCGATCGAGAAACGCTTCATCGACCTGGATATGGCAGGTTGCGCAGGAGCAACACCCTCCGCACAATGCAAGCAACTCGTCGATGCCTGCGTCGCGGATCGCTTCCAGTAACGTGGTTGCGCCATTCGGTGTGACGGTCACGCGCTCGCCAGTGCGCGTTGTAACGGTAATCTCCATTAGTCCTCTAATTTCCAAATATGCTTTTTGGCAGTCTGCTATCGACTGAAAAACCTCCACGCCGCCTTGGCGCGCAAGGCTCATGGGGAAAGCGCGTAGTCCAATCCGATATCGGCCGCGGGAGCACTTTGGGTGATGCGCCCGACTGATACAAAATCGACGCCAGTCGACGCGATTTCCCTAATCGTATCGAGCCGCACGCCGCCTGACGCTTCGATGGGGACGCGGCCGCCGACAAGGGCGACGGCCTCTTTGAGCTTGGCAGGAGACATGTTGTCGCAAAGCAGACGATCCGCCCCCGCCATCAGCGCAGGCTCGATTTGTTCGATCCCGTCAACCTCGACCTGGACTTCCAGCCCGGTATTGGCGGCTTTCGCAGCCTTGACCGCTTCGACAATGCTGCCAGCGGCGGCGATGTGGTTGTCCTTGATCAGGATACCGTCATCCAGACGCATGCGATGATTCCGCGCCCCGCCCACCTTGGCGGCATATTTCTCGATCGCCCGAAGACCGGGAATTGTCTTGCGCGTATCGAGAAGGACGCAATCCGTACCGGCGATCGCTTCGGCATAAGATCGCGTCACCGTCGCGATGCCGGTCAGGTGCTGGAGCGTATTGAGAGCGGACCTCTCGGCCGCGAGCATGAGCTGCGCGCTTCCCGCAATTCGCATGAGGGGCTGCCCAGCGGCAACATTGTCCCCATCCTGCACCAGGAATTCGATAGCGACCTCGGGGTCGAGCTTACCGAAAAACGCGGCTGCCAGCTGGAGCCCGGCAACCACTATCGGTTGCCGGGCAGCCAGAACGGCGGAAAAGCGCGCGCTGGCGGGGACTGACACACGGCTCGTGACGTCTCCGCTCCCCAGATCCTCACTCAGAACATAATCGACGAAGTTGTCGAGTTGTTGCTGATCCAGGCCCGCGATCAAATCCGACTCACGCATCAGGAAACCGCGTCCGCCAGATCTTCAACTTCTTCCTTGTCGGCGAAGACGCCGGTCAAGCGCCTCTCCTCCTCGGAGACGTTGATCAGCCGCCAGTCATCGCCCTTGGGGACCATGCCCTCGAACGACATGAGCTTCGCCAGTGGCACGCGCGGTTCTACAGCACCCAGTGCCGGCTCGCCTTTCTGAACAGCCTGGGCGGCGCGATACATCTGGGTGCGGAAGGTGAAGATCGCCTTGTCGCTCGAGCCGAGCAGATCCTCGCTGCGGTCGGCGATCGGCCCCATCGATTCCCACATCGCCATGTCCTGACAGGGAATGCCGTAGATGCCGGTAAAGTCGCCGGCTTTCATCAGGGCCCGGTCCTGCAGATAGTTGTTTTCGGCGTTGCGCCGCTTTTTGAAGGTAACGGGCTCGACGTCCTTGCCAATCTCCGCCCCGCAGAACTTGCGCCAGGCATCCTGACTGATGCCCTTCGTCGGATGCCAGGCGATCCAATAGAACATGGTGTTCACATCGTCGATCGGAACCAGCATCTGTGACAGATGATATTGGTCGTTGGACGGGATGTGCACCGTGAACGGAGCCTGGAACAGAGTCATGCGTACATAGTCCTGCTTGTCCGCATCGATGATCGGCTTGCGGATAGCAGCATAACGAAAGCCGAACGGCGTTTTCTGCACTTCAATCTTGGGCGCCTTGTCGGCCGACGGGCGAAGCCACGCGGTGTCCGTAGCCGTCGAGCCGCTTACTTCGGTGGCCGTCGGCATGTTCGATGAATGCAGGCTCGAACTGTGCGCCGAATCGATCGACCCTTCGAGAACCTGCGCCCAGTTGCAGCCGCCATGCATTTTCACGATGCTGATCTTCTCAGCCGGCGCGGCCGACCAGTTCGGCGGGCTGAAAGGGATGACATTTTCCGGGTCACCCATCCACACCCAGACGAAACCAGCAGATTCTACCACCGGATATGCCTTGGTCTTCATCGTGCCGCGTAGCTTTGCATCGACCGGCTCGGAAGACATGTCGACGGCATTGCCGTCCACATCGAATTTCCAGCCATGATAAAGGCAACGCAGGCCGCATTCCTCGTTGCGACCGAAGGCAAGGGAAGCGCGCCGGTGCGGGCACAGCTCGTCGAGCGCACCGATGCGCCCCTCCGTATTGCGGAACACGACCATGTTCTCACCCAGCAAGCGAACACGCAACGGCGTGCCGTCTGGCTCGGCGACGTCCTCGATCATGCAGGCGGGCAACCAGTGCTGCCGCATCAGCTTCCCCATTGGGGCCTCGCCCTCCACACGGCAAAGCAGATCATTTTGTTCCGGAGTCATTAGCTACCCTCCTCATTTTGGCTTGGCACGAAGACGAATCACCCTCAGGATGCGCCCTTGAAATTACTTCTATATCGTAGTAATGGCTTTTTCAAGCCTGATTTTCGGGTTGAAGGGAGCGGCAGGCAAAGAATGGCAAATGCGTTGCGACTAGGAATCATTGGGCTCGGCCGGGGTTTCATGCTCACTCTGCCCGCGCTGAAGGCCGATTCTCGCGTAGCGCTTGCCGGGGCTTTCGACCTGCGCCGCGAAGCTCGGGAACGCTTCGCGGACGAATTCGGCGCGCCGGCGTTCGATACGCTCGACGCGCTCTTGTATTCGCCGGTTATCGATGCGGTTTATATAGCCACCCCGCATGAGTTGCATGCCGAGCAGACCATCGCCGCTCTGCGGGCTGGAAAGCATGTGCTGGTCGAAAAGCCGATGGCGACAACGCTTGCAGATTGCGCGCGTATAGAGCGCGCCGCCGCCGATGCCGGCAAGGTGCTCGTGGTCGGACCCAGCCACGGCTTCGATGCACCCGTACAGGCTGCCGCGCAATTGGTTGCCTCAGGCAGGTTCGGTGCCGTGCGGATGGTCACGGCGCTCAACTTCACCGATTTCATGTTCCGGCCCAGGCGTCCGGAAGAACTGGATAGCGCCCGTGGCGGCGGCGTCGTCTACAGCCAAGCGGCGCACCAGATCGATGTCGTGCGCCGCCTTGTCGGGCAGCCCGTTTCATCTGTTCGCGCCGTCGCCGCCAACTGGGATAGCAGCCGCCCGAGCGAAGGCGCCTATACGGCGCTGGTGACATTTGAAGCCGGTGCTGCAGCGTCGCTGACCTATAGCGGATATGCGCATTATGACAGCGACGAACTGGTGGGGTGGATAGCGGAGCTTGGCTATGACAAGGACCCGGATCGCTACGGCGAGGCGCGTAAGAGGCTTGCGACGCTATCATCGCAGGATGAAATCGAAGCCAAACTGAAGCGCACATACGGCGTCCCGGCTGTCGCTGCCGACACGCCAGCGCCGCATCATGAGCATTTCGGTTTCATCATCGTCAGCTGCGACCGCGCGGACCTGAAACTGTCGCCCAAGGGGCTCTCAATTTATGGGGACACCGAACGCGATTTCCAGCCGATCGAGCCCCCTGCCCTGCCGCGCAAGGAAGTCATCGACGAGTTTGTCGGCGGTTGCCTAGGCATTCGCCGCCCGATCCATGACGGGCGCTGGGGACTTGATACCATGGCCTGTTGCGTCGCGCTCCTCGAATCGAGCCGACGCAATACGGACGTAGCGCCCAACCAACTTCTCGACACTCTATCGGAGAAACCGTGACAATGACCAGACTGAGCCTTTCCCTCGCCTGTTGGGGCTATGACCGCACCGAAGCCCTCCAGACGGGCGCGGTCCGGCCCGACGGCATCGACCTCAACTTTCAGGTTCTGGATGTCGAGGAAACCTTCTTCCGCATGCTGCGCAATCGAGAATTCGATGTCGCTGAACTGTCGATGTCGTCCTATTGCGTGACCCTGGGCCGCGAGAATCCTGGCTTCATCGCCATTCCCGTCTTTCCTTCGCGCTTCTTCCGCCACTCCTGCATTTTCGTCTCCGCCAAAAGCGGCATCGAAAAGCCCGAGGATCTCGTCGGCAAGCGGATCGGCGTGCCTGAATATCAGATGACGGCTCCGGTCTGGATCCGCGGCATCCTGCAGGACGAGTATGGCATTGATCCTGCGTCGGTCACCTACGTCACGGGTGGTGAAGAGGAGCCGGGGCGCGAGGAGAAGCTGAAGCTCAATCTACCCGACAAGTTCAAGGTCGAGCCGATCGGACCCACCCAGACCTTGAAGCGCATGCTGGCGGATGGAGAGATCGATGCGCTGCATACTGCGCGGGCGCCGTCGACCTTCTATTCGGAGCCGGGCAAGGTTCGGCGCCTCTTCCCCAATTTTGTGGACGTTGAAAAAGCCTATTTCGCGAAGACAGGAATCTTCCCGATCATGCATGTCGTGGCCATCCGGCGAGACGTGTATGAGAAGAATCGATGGATTGCTCAGGCGCTTTACAAGGCATTCGTAGAAGCCCAGCGGTTGAGCTATGAACAATTGTTGGTGTCGGCATCGCTGAAAACGATGTTGCCATGGCAGATCGCCGCAGTGGAGGACACTATTGCTACGATGGGCAGGGAATGGTGGCCCTATGGCATCGAAAAGAACCGCCACGTCATCGAGACATTCACGCGTTACCATCACGAGCAGGGCCTGTCGCCCCGCCAGCTCACCATAGAAGAGATGTTCGCGCCCGAGACTTTCGCCGAGTTCCGCATCT
The DNA here is from genome assembly GCF_006542605.1 of Porphyrobacter sp. YT40. Taxonomy (GTDB): domain Bacteria; phylum Pseudomonadota; class Alphaproteobacteria; order Sphingomonadales; family Sphingomonadaceae; genus Erythrobacter. Next base: position 99,760 of record NZ_CP041223.1, on the reverse strand, counting down.
AAGAAACCATCCTGCACGAGGCCAGTCTACTGCTCACATGATGGTCCTCGGGACACGTTTAATATCCCGAGGACCATCATAGGAATATGGGTTTCGGGTGCCGGGTACGGTTTTGCGATGCGTTCGTGCGGCGTCTGTGCGAGTGGAGGATCGGTTGAACCCGTCAGGAGTGAACAGATGTCGAAGCACGCCCCCAAACTCGATCCGGAACTGAGTTTGGGCTATCAGGTTCGGCGCTGCCACCGACGGTTCGATCGGCTCTTGAGTGCCTATTTGGCCAAGCACGAACTCAAAACCGGTTTCTGGTACTATCTTCGTGTCCTATGGCTCAGGGACGGGGTGACCCAAAAATATCTGAGCGACATGACTAACGTCACCGAAAATACGACGGTCGCCATGATAAACGCCATGCTTCGGCAAGGGCTGGTGCAACGCGCCAAGGACAAGGATGATCGTCGAAAATTGCGGATTACTCTTACAGATCATGGCCGTGCGCTCGAAAAGGAGCTGATGCAATACGCGATCGACATCAACAAGGTCGCTGTTGCTGGCATCGAGCCGCGCGAAGTTGAAATCTGTCGATCGGTCCTCGAGCGCATATCAGCCAATCTCGCTGCCGAATTTGATAGGCTGCCTGCGAAGCCTGCTGACGAAGGATGACTCCTCCACATCATCCCTGGATCAGGGGCAACAGGCCATGAACAGGGAGGGACGTGTGCGCCATGGCTGAACGGGAAGGCCTCACGGCCACTCCAACTCCCGATAGAGGGAAGCCTTGGCGCAGCCTGACCGACCGTTTCGGCCGAACGATCACTTATGTCCGCCTGTCCGTCACCGATCGGTGCGACCTGCGCTGCCGTTATTGCATGGCCGAGCGCATGGAGTTCCTGCCGCGCCAGGACCTCCTCACCCTGGAGGAACTGGCGGAACTGGCCGATGCCCTGATCGCGCGAGGTGTGCGACGCATCCGCCTGACCGGTGGCGAGCCTCTGGTCCGTCGCGGCATCGTCGGGTTGGTGGAGGCGATCGGCCAACACATCGGCAACGGCCTTGATGAGCTGACGATGACAACCAACGCTACCCAGCTCGCCACAGTCGCGCGCGACCTCCATCGATATGGCATTCGCAGACTCAACATCAGCCTCGACAGCCTCGACCACGAGCGCTTCCGGGCGATCACCCGGCGCGGCGACCTGGACCAGGTGTTGGCCGGGATCGCCGCCGCGCAAGACGCGGGCCTCGCCGTGAAGATCAACATGGTTGCGCTCAAGGCGCTCAACGAAGATGAAATCGGAACAATGGTTGGCTGGTGCGGCGAACGGGGATTCGATCTCTCGCTGATCGAGACGATGCCGTTGGGTGCGGTGGAAGAAGACCGGACCAATCATTATCTGCCCCTCGACCTCGTGAAACGTCGGCTGGCGCGCGAATATGTCCTGATTCCGTCGCTCCACCGAACCGGCGGACCGGCGCGCTATTATGACGTTGCCGAAACCAGTCGGCGGATAGGCTTCATTACGCCCCTCACCGACAATTTCTGCGCCGGCTGCAACCGCATCCGCATATCGGCTACTGGCACCATTTTTGGTTGTCTCGGCCGCGACCAGCGCATCGAACTGCGCGATGCGATGCGTGTTGGTGGCCGGGATGCGATCGACGCGGCGCTGGATGCCGTAATGACCGCCAAGCCACTCCGCCACGAGTTCGACATTGCGCGATCACAGCCGGCTGTCGAACGCCATATGAACGTCACTGGCGGTTGAGCGCCTCCATGATCTTTTGTTCGCCGACGCAGTATGGCCGTTACTTTTTGCGCGGCTGGTCGATTGATTTTCATAAAATTGGTCTGCCTTGAGAAAATTGGTCCATTTCTGAAGAGAGCCCGAGCGGGCGAAAGGAATGGAGAAATATATGGGACGTCAGCGATTTACGCCGGAACAGATCATCGCGAAGCTGCGTGAGGTTGATGTGATTGTCGGGCGAGGCGGGACCACCGACGAGGCCTGTCGTCAGATCGGGATTGCCGAACAGACGCTATATAGGTGGCGTAAGGCGACAGCCGCTGCTTCATATTCGTTGATAATGTCGGTCTTCTTCGCCATGATAAGCTCGTACGCACTACGTTGTTCGACTGTCGCACGAGCTTAATCGCGCGGTCGATTCAGCTACCGTAGTAACGGCCTGTCATCAACAGCCAGCGCGTTCGTTTTTTGCCGTTTCTCTTTGACAATCCAGTTCTAAAGAAACGCTTGGAATCGGATGCGTCCTAACCGATCTGATGACAGACGAATTTCAAATTGAGATACTCATCGATCCCATATCGTGATCCTTCCCGCCCGAGACCGGATTCCTTCACCCCACCGAAAGGCGCGACCTCCGTCGAAATCAGGCCGGTGTTGAGCCCAACCATCCCATATTCAAGAGCCTCACTCACCTTCCAACTGCGCTCAAGGGATTGCGTGTATACATAAGCCGCCAAGCCGCTGTCCGTGGCATTCGCCAAATTGATCGCCTCATCCTCTGTCTGGAAACGGACGAGGCCGGCAAGGGGGCCAAAGGTTTCCTCCCGACATAGGAGAGCATCCGGCGAAACATCTACGAGAACGGTCGGCTCGAAGAAATGGCCTGCCCCGGGCACTCGTCGCCCTCCGGTCAATATCCTGGCACCATGTTTGACGCCGTCTTCGATATGGCTTTCGACCTTTGCAACGGCACGTTCATCGATCAATGGCCCCTGATCCGCGCCGGTCGAAAGACCCGGCCCGACGGCAAGCGCGCGAACACGTGCCGCCAGCTGCCGGGAAAAGGCTTCATAAACGCCGGATTGGACCAGAATGCGATTTGTGCAGACGCAGGTCTGACCTGAATTCCGGAACTTTGATGCTATTGCGCCTTCAACCGCATCGTCGAGTTTCGCATCATCAAAGACAATGAACGGCGCGTTTCCACCCAATTCGAGGGAAATGGTCTGAGCCCGAAGTTTCTACCATCTACGAGTAGAGCCTTGGGCCTTTTTGATGCCCGTCGCTGGGCGTGATGGCAACAACCGTATTGGGGGCATGCCCCCAATACGGTTTGCCGATTGATCCCGTCGCCATCTCGGCCGGGGTTCGGTTCCCGAGGCTCGAGTGCGGCCGGAAGTGGTTGTAGTCGTGCCGCCAGGCCTCCAGCTCCTGGCGGGCATGAGCAAGGCTGGTGAAGATCGTCTCGTTCAAGAACTCGTCCCTGAGCCGGGCATTGAAGCTCTCGATGAACCCGTTCTGATAAGGCTTGCCCGGCGCGATGTAGTGCCACTCGACATTGCGCTCCTTCGACCAGCGCAGGATCGCCATGCTGGTCAGTTCGGTCCCGTTGTCGCTGACGATCGTATGGGGCCTTGCCATGCGCTCGAACACGGCTGCATCGAGCTCACGCCCGACCCGCGCGCCGGAGATCGACGTATCGGCGATCAGACGCACGCACTCGCGGCTGTAGTCATCGACCACAGCGAAGATCCGGAACCTGCGCCCGCAGGCGAAGGCATCGGACACGAAGTCGAGGCTCCAGCGCTGGTTCACTCCCTGAGGGATCGTCATCGGCGCCCGTGTGCCCAAGGCCCGCTTGCGACCACCACGACGGCGCACCTGCAGCCGTTCATCTCGATACAGCCGCCGGAACTTCTTGTGGTTCATGGTCCATCCTTCCCGGCACAGCAGCCAGTGCAGTCGCCGATAGCCGAACCGGCGTCGCTGGCTGGCCAGCTCGCGAATACGCTCGCGCGCCGTGGCATCGTCAGGCCGCCGACTGATGTAGCGCACCATGGTCCGGTCAGCGCCCAGCACCGCGCAGGCCCGGCGTTGGCTCACCTCGAAGACCTCCTGGAGATGAGCCACCGCCTGCCGCCTGGCACCGGGCGCTAGAATTTTTTTGCGCTGATCTCCTTGAGCATGGCGTTGTCGAGCATCGAATCCGCCAGCAGCTTCTTCAGCCGTTCGTTCTCCTGCTCCAGCTGGCGCAAACGTCGGGCATCGGACACCTCAAGCCCGCCATACCTCGACTTCCACTTGTAGAACGTCGCCGAGCTGATCCCGTGACGGCGGCACACGTCCACCGTCGGCATCCCCGCTTCCTGCTCCTTCAAAACAGCGATGATCTGCTCCTCGCTGAACCTGCTCCCCTTCATCTCGTCCGTCTCCTTGTCAGGGCCGGACTCTACTTATCACTGGAGGAAATCTAGGGGCTCAGACCACCATTAAAGCTCTCCACGAAGCCGTTCTGCATCGGCTTGCCCGGCGCGATGTAGTGCCACTCGACCCGTCGTTCCTGCGACCAGCGCAGGATGGCTGACGAGGTCAGTTCGGTGCCATTGTCGCTGACAACCGTGTGCGGCCTGCCGCGCATCCCGATCAGGCTGGTCAGTTCACGAGCCACCCGTGCGCCTGACAGTGACGTATCGGCCACCAGCGCCAGGCATTCCCGCGAGAAGTCATCAACCACGCACAGGATACGGAAGCGCCGACCGCAGATCAGGCTGTCGGAGACGAAGTCGAGCGACCACCGCTGGTTCGGCCCATCCGGCAGCACCATTGGTCTGCGCGTGCCCAGTGCCCGTTTGCGACCGCCACGACGACGGACCCGGAGGCCTTCCTCACGATAGATGCGCAGCAGCTTCTTGTGGTTCGGTCGCATGCCTTCCCGCGCCAGCAGGTAGCCCAGGCGGCGATAGCCGAACCGGCGACGCTCCGCCGCCAGCTCGCGCAACCGTTGCCGCAGTGCCCCGTCATCCGGCCTCGTCGGCTCGTAACGGATCACCCTGCGGCTCACTCCAACCAGACTACACGCCCGACGCTCGCTCAGCCCGTGCTGTTCACGGGCATGGGCGACGGCTTCCCGCTTCGCGCCGGGCGTTACCATTTTTTTGATGCCAGATCCTTCAGCACAACATTGTCGAGCATCGCCTCGGCCAGCAGCTTCTTGAGCCGACTGTTCTCCTGCTCGAGCGTGCGCAGCCGCCGAGCATCGGATACCTCCAGCCCGCCGAACTTCGACTTCCATTTGTAGAACGTGGCGGAGCTGATCCCGTGACGCCGGCACACCTCCGCCGTCGCCATGCCAGCCTCCTGTTCCTTCAAAACCGCGATGATCTGCTCTTCGCTGAACCTGCTTCGTTTCATTGTCGTCCGACTCCTTTGCGTCGGACTCTACCAAAAACCGGTCACATTTCAGGGGAGCACGTCAATGGCCGCCTCCGGGACGAATGCCTCAACGAGACGCTGTTCACCTCTCTGGCTCATGCCCGGTTCGTGCTCGCTGCATGGCGGCACGATTACAACACGGTCAGGCCACACTCGAAACTGGGCGGGAAGACCCCCGCCGAGATCGCCGGCGAACGTGTCTGGGGGCATGCCCCCAGACACGTTGCCATCCCATCAAACATCAATCATGAAGGTGCGAGACTCTACCTCTGAATGGTAACAATCAGGGGAGCACGTCACGAGCGGAAAATTCCAGGGTGTTACAGCGCCTACCACACCCACGGGTTCGCGTCGCACCAGGAGACGGTGGTCGGCCGCATGAGGTGCTAAGACATCTCCGTTCACACGCTTCGCCTCCTCCGCGAACCATTCGATGAACGATGCCGCATACACCACCTCGGCCTTGGCCTCGTGCAACGGTTTGCCTTGCTCGGCCGTCAGAAGGCGCGCCAGATCATCCGTATGGACGAGCACCAGATCATACCAGCGCCGCAAAATCGCGGCCCGCTGCTTGCCTGTAGCTTTTCGCCAATCGGTCAAGGCACGATAGGCCGCGTCGACGGCACCTTCGGCCTCGCGATACCCGAGATCCGGGACCGAGCCGACCAAGGAGCTGTCTGCCGGATTCAAGACGTCGATTCGCGCTTCGCCGTCGATCCATGCGCCATCGACAAAAGCTTGCGCCCGGAGCAGTTTTGGCTCCGCAAGGCTAAGATTCACGTTTGCTATTTCCCTGAAATCCAGTTTGGCATTCCCTAACAAATCCGGCCGATGGATGCCTTCGCGGTATGGACACTCTCATTTGATGAGAAGCCATCCATTCTGATAGCTGATGCATGTAAACGCCCGACGATACTCGCGGAATCTTGATTGCGCGAAACCAGATGAGAAGCGTTAGTCCGGCGTGATAGCGACCAGTTTCGAGACACGCACCGCGCTTCGAGGGCGTCGCGCACCGCTCATCAAGGCATCGTCTGCGATCGCATGGATGCTATAATAGATCAGCGTTGATAGCGCGTGGGGATCATCCACACACCATGCGCCCTCCAGCGTTCCTTGTGAAAGCAGATCGCTGATATAGCCCACAAGCCCGTCGTTCACGGCCACGGATCTGAGCGGCGTATCCCCACTGAAGAAGATCACATCCCGCAACTCGGGCGTGTCCAGATAACTTTCCACCGCCGTCTCGACCAGAAGATCGATCCGCGTGAAAAAATCGTCGGATTCGCAAAGACTGATCCTGCTTTTGACACGGTTCAATATCATGTTGCAGAAGTTGTCCCGAAGTGCCGCACGCAATTCGGTCTTACTTGAAAAATAATGGTAAAGTGTGCCCTTAGCGAGGCCAGTTTCAACGCAAACGTCATCCATCGTCGTCGCGTCATAGCCTCGCTCAACAAACAATCGCCTCGCCGCTTCCAGAATTTCGACGCGCCGAAGCTGAGCCTTCCTCGGACCGGGCGGGGCACCGGCCGGCCGGCGAACTGCGGCCGCGACCCTGCGTCGCCGGTCCCGAACGACCCGTTTCACCTGAACAGTCTAGCTGGCAAGCGGCTCACCCTCCCAAATCTCGGTACCAATTTGCGATTGGGCTTCCTTTGAATAACGAGGTCCCGAAACGGCGCCAAAAGCGAAAAGGGCGTCCACTTGGTCAAACACGACCTCGGAGATGGTCAACGACAGGGTATCCAGAATTTCATCGAGATGATCAATGTTCGTGGTCCCGGGGATCGGAACGACGAAGTCGCGCTTTGAAAGCAGCCAGGCGAGGCAGAGCTGCGCCGGAGTGCAATCTGCAGCCCGGGCCAACCCAGCCATCTGATCATAAAGCCCGAGGTTCCGCGTCAAATGAGGTTCCTGGAACCGCGGCATCGCGGCTCTCAGGTCGCCTTGCTGGAAACCTGCCGTACCCACACTTCCCGCCAACAAGCCGCGAGCCAGAGGCGAGAAGGCGATAAAGCCAATCCCGAGCTCCTCGCAGCAATCGAGTACGGCAAGTTCCACATTGCGCGTCCAGGGCGAATATTCGGTCTGGACAGCTGTCACCGGATGGATCGCATGTACCGCGCGGATCGTTTCTGCCGATACTTCCGACAAACCGATCGTGCGAATTTTTCCTGCCTCCACTGCCCGCGACAGGGCGCCGACCGACTCTTCCATCGGTACCTTCGGATCGAGGCGGTGAAGATAGTAGAGGTCGATGACATCGGTCCTCAATCGTATCAATGCTTCATCCAATGTCTGCGTGATCGCCGCCGCCGAACCGTCGAGACCGCGTTTTCCATTGATCTCGCCAAGCGCGCATTTGCTGGCAAGGACGAAATCCTTGCGGCGATGTCCCAAGGCACGCCCGATCAGCGTCTCATTTGCTCCGAACCCGTAGAGAGCAGCCGTATCGAAGAACGTGACGCCTCTATCCAACGCATGTAACAGTAGCCGTTCAGCTGCTTCAGCCTCGGGACGCGGCTGATACCCATGCGAAAGGTTCATGCAGCCAAGACCAATTGCTGACACGGAAAACGGGCCTAAAGCGCGCTTTGGAAGGGTCGCGGTCATACTATGCTCTTCCTGCCTGTGGTAGCGCGAAGGGATCAGCGGACAAGCTGCGCTTCCAGTTCGCCAAGCACGCGATAGCAATCGAATACGCCGGCGACTGAGGAATTGGGCTCGCGACCCTCGCGGATGGCCGCGACGAACTCACGATCCTGTAACTCGATGCCGTTCATCGACACATCCACCTGGGAAACGTCGATCGGCTCCTCCTTGCCGTTCACCAGGTCGTCGTAGCGCGCGATGTAGGTGCCGTTATCGCAGATATACCGGAAATAAGTGCCGAGCGGTCCGTCATTATTGAACGACAGCGAAAGGGTGCAGATAGCGCCGGTTTCGCTCTTCAATTGGATCGACATATCCATCGCGATCCCAAGTTCCGCATGGATTGGCCCCTGCAGCGCATGTGCCTCGACGATCTTTCCGGCCTGATAGGCGAAAAGGTCCACCGTATGCGCGGCATGATGCCACAGCAGATGGTCCGTCCAGCTACGCGGCTCACCCTTCGCGTTGATGTTCTTGCGGCGAAAAAATAGGTCTGGACGTCCATCTGCTGGACGTTCAGTTCTCCGGCCCGGATCTTGTTGTGCACATATTGGTGCGACGGATTGAACCGACGGGTGTGGCCCACCATGCAGACCAGACCCGTTTCCTTCTGCTTGGCCAGGACCGCTTGCGCGTCTGCCCAGCTGTCCGCCAGCGGAATCTCTACCTCGACATGCTTGCCTGCCTCCATGCAGGCAATAGCTTGCTTAGCGTGCATCTGCGTAGGCGTGCATAGAATGACCGCATCGACGTCGTCGCGGGCAAGCGTTTCATCGAGTTCTGTAGTGACGTGGCCGACACCGTATTTCTCGGCTATCGCCCGGGTCGGCTCCAGCTCGCGGCCGACCAGCGAAGTGACGGTCACGCCATCGATGTTCTTGAGGCCATCCAGGTGCTTCTCGCCAAAGGCGCCCGCACCAGCCAGTGCAATCCGCATATGTGACATTTCCTTATGTTGGGTTGCTTCGCGAAGCAGCCAGTTGCAGTTCAGCGAGCCCCTGCTCGAGGTCATCAAAGGCCTTGCGTATGCGTCGAGTAGACGCCTGAAAATCAGTCGCTCTCTCGTCTAGCGCCACCGCCGGCCAGCGAGCTTGATGCTCAGCCAGCGCGGCGCGCAAGACCGACAGGTTTTTGCGAAACCGCGACCAGGCAGCCGAAGCACTCGCGTGCGCTTGCCAGTCATTCGTAGAATTGCTGACAAAGCCCAGCTTGCGCGACAATTCGAGCCTCAAACGAACCACTTCCTTCCGCCAGTCAGGCGGTTGGTCCTGGACAACCGAGGCGATCGATTGTTGCGTCTCACGCAGTTCGATCACTCTGGCCTTGAGGTCTTCGAAGTCCACTAGACCTCCGATGACGAACTCTCAGCCGGCCTCAATATGAGATGTCCGACCGCGGTATTGGACGCCGGGACGTGATAGTGCCGATGCAATGGCTTGACCATGCGGCCCAGCGCCCCGCGCATGATGAGCCACATCACCATTTCGATGCCTTCGGAGCCCGTCTCGCGCAGATATTCGATATGGGGAATGGTACGAAGCGTCTCCCCGTCATTTGTGCTCATCAAATCGAGGAAGCGGTTGTCCCATTCCGCATTGATCAGGCCCGCTCGAGGCCCCTGCAACTGGTGGCTCATACCACCCGTACCCCAGACCTGCACGTTGAGATCTTCGGGGAAGCTCGCCACTGCCCGCGCGATCGCCTCGCCCAATTGCCAGCACCGGTTGCCCGATGGCGGCGGATATGTGACCACATTCACGGCAATCGGAATGACCTTTACCGGCCAGGCCTCGGGCTGACCGAACATGAGACTGAGCGGAACGGTCAAGCCGTGGTCGACGTCCATCTCGTTGATGATGGTCATGTCGAACTCGTCCAGGATCAGGCTTTGCGCAATGTGCCAAGCAAGGTCTGCATGCCCGATCACCTCCGGCACCGGCCGCGGTCCCCAGCCTTCATCACAAATACCGTAGCGATCGGCGCAGCCGATCGCGAAAGTGGGGATTATCCGCATGTCGAAAGCCGACGCATGGTCATTGTAGACAATGATGACTACGTCGGGCTTTTCTTCGGCGATCCATTGCTTCGACCAGTCATAGCCGGCAAATACCGGCGCCCAATAAGGCTCGCCCGTCTTGCCGTTGTCGATCGTGGCGCCGATCGCGGGAATATGGCTTGTCGCGACGCCGGCGGAAATGCGGGCCATCACCTTTTCTCCCGAATCGAGCGGACGCCTTCAGGCGAGCGGCCGCCGGCAATCATCATCGCCTGATAGTCCTGGGGGCTCATGCCGGTCATCGTGCCGACGGCCTGTAGGAAGCTGAGCCCATCCGTCGAGAAGACCTTGGCCAGAAAATAGATATTGCCGCCGAGATCGAGGCAGCGATTATAGTCCCGATCCAGAACGGCCTGCTTCTGATCCTCGGTCATCGGCCATTCATCGATATAGGCACGCTCATCGGCTTTCCAGCGCTCACGGTTTTCGGCTTTCATCAGGCTCATCGCGAACTGGTTCATCCAATAGCCCTGCCGGGCACGTTTTGCCGTATAGACCCGCGTGCCGGGGATATCGTCGAACTCGGCCAAATAGGCGTGAATATCCCTTGTTCGACCAGTCACCGCCCATCCTCCCAGGTATAAGACAAAGGGGCTTCCCGAAAGGCGAACCTGTCGAGATGGCTCTCGATTACCCCCCGCAGGGTTTCAGCCTCTTCCGCGCCTGATGTGCGCAGGACGATACGGATACCCTCCGGATCGCTGGTAAAGCTCGCTGAAGCCACGTCAGAAAAGGGGACTAGGCCTTCTCCATCGGCATAGGACGTCTCGAACCGGTGGCTCCAATGCTTGATGAGCTGCTGGACATATTTGTCACCGGAAGCAGTCGAAACGAAGGCTTTCGAAACGAAGCTCACAGCCCTCTCTCCTTCAATCGGGAATCGAGCCGCGGAAAAACCCGGCGGGCGTTCCCTTCGAAGATCGCATGACGCTCCGCGTCGCTGATCACGAGCGCGTCCACATAACGCTTGGTATCGTCGAAATAATGGCCGGTGGTAGGATCGATGCCGCGCACCGCACCGACCATTTCCGAACCGAACAGGATATTCTTGTTGTCGATCACATCGGCCAACAGGTCGACGCCTGGCTGGTGATAGACGCAGGTGTCGAAGAAGATGTTGTTCATCAGATGCGCATCGAGGGCCGGCTTCTTCAGCATGTCGGCCAGGCCCCGGTAACGCCCCCAATGATAGGGGACGGCACCGCCGCCATGCGGGATGATGAAGCGCAAGGTGGGGAAATCCTTGAACAGATCTCCCTCGAGCAACTGCATGAAGGCGATCGTGTCGGCCGCGATGTAGTATCCGCCCGTGGCATGCATCGCGGGATTGCAGCTGCCCGACACGTGGATCATCGCCGGAACGTCCAGCTCCACCATCTTCTCGTAAAAGGGATACCAGTAACGGTCTGTCAGCGGCGGATGCTGGAAATGGCCGCCGCCCGGGTCGGGGTTCAGATTGCACCCGATAAATCCCATATCGACGCAGCGTTCCAGTTCCGCGATGCTGTTCACCATGTCGGCTGCGGGCGATTGCGGCAGCATGCACACGCCAACGAAAGTTTCCGGATAAAGGCCGACCACGCGCGAGATCAGGTCGTTGCAGCGGATCGCCCATTCCTTCGCGACACCGGCATCACCGACATGCGGGGCCATCGCAGACGCCCGGGGAGAGAAGATCGTGAGGTCGGCGCCACGCTCTTTGATCAGGCGAAGCTGGTTGGATTCGATGGTGTCACGGATTTCATCGTCGGAAATCTCCGGATAGGCCGGCGCAGGCACGCCCGCTTTGAAAGCCGCCTTCTGCTCCTCTCGCCAGGCATCGTGCCCCTTGGGCAGCACGGTATAATGACCATGGCAGTCGATAATCAGACTCATGCGGCGTCAACCCTCCCCACTAGTTTGGATTCCAGATCGGTGATTTTCTCGATTTTCGCGGAAAGCCCTTCCGGCGGAGGTGTGACCCCCAATCGACCCAGACGGCGATGCAGCGCGACAGCCTCGCGAGTCATCCCGCTTGCTGCCCCCAACCCTTCGAGCGTGAGCGCAACTTCTTCCATCTCGGCGGCGCGGCGCAGGCCATGAACCATCATCCGGTCGAGATTATAGTCCGCCTTGGCATCCCATTCGGGGCCGAGCGAGCCGAGCACTTCAGCCGTGACCCCTGCCCTTTCCGCCGCGAGCACGCATTCTGCGGTGAGGGCTTCGATACCTTTCACCATCACCGAACGGATCATCTTGATCGCCGAGGCCTGACCGACCTTGTCGCCCACTACCCGGATATTCGTGAAACCCAACCGCTCCAGTGCCGCCGCCGCGTCGCTCCCTCTGACGCCGCTCAGCAACAGCGGTACGGAGAGCTTGGCGGGATTGACCGGCGCCATGACCGCCACGTCCACATACCACCCGCCGGCAGCTTCAATCGTTTGTGCGGCGATGCGCTTGGTTTCAGGCGCCACGCTGTTCATGTCACAGAACATCGCAGCAGGAGCGACCAGCGAGGCGGCGGCGCGCGCGGCCACGACGGCTTGATCTGCCGTCACCAGCGAAAGCACCAGCGGCGAGCGGCTCACCGCATCGGCAAGCGTGTCGCTTCCCGCAACGCCAGCTGCCAGATACTCACGACGCTTGCGGTCGGCGCTGGCCGGATCATCGGTCAAAACGTCGAAGACACGCGCCGAAGTCGACCAGGACCCTGCTTCCGCAAAGCTGCGGCCCGCTTCTCCGAAACCAATCAAAGCGACAGCAATCTGATCCATTTGCCGAGATTAGCGGCAACCGTCCACGCACCGCCAATCGGATTGGCACCTAATGCATTAGAAATTACGAAGTGTGTTCGTCGCGCAGCACTGCGGCCTGTTCCTCGATAACCTCGATCAGAGCAGCCTGTGCCGGCGTAGGCCGCCAATCCGATCGGACGGTCAAACCGATGGTGCGCGACATCGGACGCACCGGGCCTGCAATTCTCACGAGCCACCCCGCCTCCAGTTCCACACTGACCTGATCGGGCGACAGCAGAGTGAGGAAATCGCTTTCGACAAGAATTTGCCGGACGATCATGACTGAGCCGCATTCCATCGGCACGCGTGGTGGCGTAACGCCGACCTCCTCGAACATCGACTGCCAATGCGCCCTTAACGGCGTACCAGCCGCGGCCACGATCCATGGATACCGCGCGAGCGCCGCAATCGTCGGGGGCCGGCGGGCCTGCGCCAGCGGGTGGTGCGCGCCGGCAAGAATGATGAGCGGATCGTCGAAAAGTTCTCTCTGTGCCATATCTGCCGATATATTTGTCCTCGCCGCACCGACCATCATATCGATATCGCCGTCACGCAGCGGCCCCGTCAGCTCGGCATAGGAGCCCTCCATGATGACGATATCGATATCCGGCTTCGCGCGATGAAACGCTGCGACGGCGCTCGGTAACAGGCGCGCACGCGAAAGCGGCATCGCTCCGATCGTGATGCGCCCTCTTTCGTGGCCTCGCAATGCGGCCAGCTCAATATCCGCCGATCGAAGCTCGGCAAGCGCGAGCCGGAAATTGCGCGCCATCGCCAAGCCGCGCGCCGTCAGGACAACACCCTTGCCGCGCCGCCTCACAAGATCCTGTCCCAAAGCGAGCGAAAGGTCGCTCACCGCCCGATGCAGCGATGCTTCGCTCAGACCCATGGCCGTCGCAGCATTTGCATAACTTCCCGCTCGCGATAAGCCGAGAAAAGCGGAAACCTGCGCCGCCGTCGCGCGCGTTTGCCCCAGAAGCCGAATGATCGCGGTAGCGCGCGGCGCCAGGATTCGTGCCTCATCCGTGGGGATCATGCGGCGCGGCTGCCGTTCGAAAAGCGGCACCCCGAACCGCAACTCCAGCTTGGCGATTCCCTGCGTCACTGCAGGCTGGGTAAGGTGAACCTCACGCGCGGCTGCCGTCACGCTTCCACTTTCCATGATCGCCAGAAAGGCGCGCAGATGCCGCAGATTCACGTCCAGCCGTTCCATGCTGCACGATTAGCAAATTCTTATTCATCGGGCAAAGAACGGATTTGCTGCAAGGACGGAACGGCGCGCATTCTCCCAGTTATCGTTGCCAAGGAGAGCGTTGTGTCGGGTTTAGTCGTCCAATCTATCGAGCGAGCGGAAGCGCCGGTAATCGACGCCCTCGCCTCTTGCGGCGTTGCGACGGTCCATGAAGCGCAAGGCCGCACAGGGCTGCTCGCCTCCCGCATGCGCCCGATCTATGCAGGCGCCCGTATCGCGGGCTCGGCGGTCACCATCTCCGCGCCTCCCGGGGACAACTGGATGGTGCATGTCGCCATCGAGCAGCTGCAGCCCGGCGACATTCTCGTGCTCGCCCCCACCTCGCCTTGCGAAGACGGCTATTTCGGAGACCTTCTCGCCACCTCGGCGATGGCACGGGGTTGCCGGGGGCTGGTAATCGATGCGGGGGTACGTGACGTGCGCGATCTGACGGCCATGGGCTTTCCTGTCTGGTCGAAGGCCATCTTCGCACAGGGTACGGTGAAGGCGACGCTGGGATCGGTCAATGTCCCCGTCGTTTGCGCAGACGCCGTGATCCGTCCCGGTGACGTGATCATTGCAGATGACGATGGGGTCTGTGTGGTCGAGCGCGAACGCGCCGCCGACGTGTTGGCAAAGGCCCAGGCACGCGAAGCCAATGAGGAAACGAAGCGTCAACGGCTCGCTGCCGGGGAACTCGGCCTCGACATTTACGATATGCGTGGCCGCCTCGCCGAAATGGGCCTGAAATATGTCTGACCCCACCCGCGTCATGTGGATGCGTGGCGGCACATCCAAAGGGGGCTATTTCCTCAAAGATGACCTCCCTGCCGATATCGCGGCACGCGACGCCTTCCTGCTCCGCGCGATGGGATCGCCCGATCCCCGCCAGATCGACGGGATGGGCGGGTCGGATCCCTTGACAAGCAAGGTGGCCGTGATCTCGAAATCCGAGCGTCCCGGCATCGATGTCGACTATCTGTTTCTTCAGGTATTCGTCGACAAGCCTATCGTTACCGATGCACAAAATTGCGGCAATATCCTGGCCGGCGTCGGTCCGTTCGCGATCGAACGCGGATTGGTGCCGGCACAGGACAGCGAGACGCGTGTCACCATCTACATGATGAACACCGGCCAGATTGCCGTGGCGACAATCGAAACACCGTCAGGGCGCGTGCGCTATGACGGGGCGGCAAGGATCGACGGCGTACCGGGCACGGCGGCTCCGATCCCGCTAGAGTTCCGCGAAACGGCAGGCTCATCCTGCGGCGCGCTGCTGCCTACCGGAAATGCCTGTGACATCGTGAACGGCGTGCCGGTCACGTTGATCGACAACGGCATGCCCTGCGTCGTGATGAAGGCCGAAGACGTCGGTGCGGCCGGCTACGAGAGTCGTGACGAGCTGGACGGCGCCAGCGATCTCAAGGCACGGATCGAGGCGATCCGCCTTGCCGTCGGCGAACGAATGAACCTCGGCGACGTGCGCGAGAAATCCGTACCCAAGATGATGCTGGTTGCACCACCGCGCGACGGAGGCGCCGTCACGGTACGCAGCTTCATCCCCCACCGCGCACATGCCTCGATCGGTGTTCTCGGCGCGGTCAGCGTCGCCACCGCCTGCTTGATCGAGGGATCGCCCGCCGCGCAGGTCGCGTCAATCCCAGGCGGTGCCCGCAAGACCCTGTCGGTGGAGCATCCTACCGGCGAGATGAGCTGCGTCATGGAGACGGATGCAGACGGCCAGGTCACCAGCGCCGCCATCTTGCGTACCGCGCGCAAGCTTATGGATGGAGAGATTTTCGCATGAGTCGTATCGTAAGCTGGCACGCCGATCCCTCACGCCCGCGGTTTGTACCACCCGCCGGCGCGGTCGATGCGCACTGCCATGTCTTCGGACCGATGGCGCAGTTCCCCTTCAGCGCGAAGGCCAAATATCTTCCCGAAGATGCCGGGCCGGACATGTTGTTCGCGTTGCGCGACAGGCTCGGTTTCTCCCGCAACGTCATCGTGCAGGCCAGTTGCCACGGCACGGACAACAGTGCGACGCTGGATGCAATCGCAAAATCCGATGGACGCGCGCGCGGGGTAGCGGTTGTCGATCCAGCCATCAGCGATGCCGAACTTGAAAACCTGCACCAAGGCGGCATTCGCGGCGTGCGGTTCAACTTCCTGAAACGGTTGGTCGACGATGCGCCCAAGGACAAATTCCTTGAGGTCGCCCGTCGCATCCAGGGCCTCGGCTGGCATGTCGTCGTCTATTTCGAGGCGGATATCCTGGAAGAACTCCGTTCGTTCCTCGACGCCATCCCTACGCTGATCGTCGTCGACCATATGGGGCGGCCCGATGTCACGCAAGGACCGGATGGACCGGATATGCGTGTCTTCCGGGCACTCCTCGACAGCCGCGACGATATCTGGACCAAGGTGACCTGTCCCGACCGCCTCGATGGCAGCGGCCCGCCATGGGATGCTTTCGCACAGGCCGTGCGCCCCCTTGTCGAAGACTATCCGGATCGCGTCCTGTGGGGCACCGACTGGCCGCACCCGAACATGCAAGATGCAATTTCGGACGATGGCGCGCTGGTCGATATGATCCCCCGCATCGCACCGACGCCTGAGTTGCAACATCGCCTGCTCGTGGACAACCCGGCCAGACTCTACTGGCATGATTAAAGCATGGATGCTGTCACCGTCGAAACGGGGGCATGCGCTTCATTGGCATGGAGATCGATAGCCGCCAACCAGTCTGAACCAGGCTGCGGCGGTTCCGCAGTTGAGTTCACGCAGACGGAGGGCGGGCATAGAGGGGGATACCTTATGACCGTCACGACATCGAAAGCCGAAAGCGCAGGCTGGGGCTCAATCTTTCTTGTCTATTGTTACGGTCTGCTTGCCATAGCGTCCGCCGGCAAGATGGCGCCGATCGCAGCGGATATGGGCAAGGCGCTCGGCTCTTCTCCGCAGGAGATCGGCTGGATTATCGGTCTCCTGTTCATTGCTCCCACACTCGGCTCAACCCTGGGCGGGTCAGCAGTCGATAGGTACGGTGCTCGGCCCATGCTCGCTGGCGCATGTGTGCTCATCGTGATCGCAAACGCCATTTGCTACATAAGCGACAGCTTGGGCCTGATCGAAGCGGCACGTCTGATCGAAGGTATCGGCTTTGTAGCGATCACCGCTGCCGCTCCTTCGCTCCTCATCATGACTACATCGGGAAAACGGCAAACCGGGGCCATGGCGCTCTGGTCGACCTATTTCGCCGCAGGCATAAGCGCCGGTCTGCTCCTTGCCGCTCCATTCTCCGCAACCGAACACTGGCGTCTGCCATTCGTCATTCATGGTGCGGCGGCAGCCGGCCTTGCCCTTTCCGTCGGCTTGCTCCCGGTGCCTGGACAGACGTCCCGCGGAACCGCTGGCAACGACGACGCCTTGCGGGCGGTGATCGGAGAATCGGGCGTACTCCGGTTGGCGGCCGCATTCGCGATACTCACCATCGCTGGTTTTGGCGTCAATATCGTCATGCCTCAATACATGGCCAAGACTCTTGGTGTTTCCGTATCCATGGGATCTGCTGCCGTAGCGATCTCGAATATCGCCAGTATCTGCGGAGGGATATTGACCGGCTTTCTTCTCTCCCGCGGTCACTCGTTCAAGCTCGTTGCCGCAACCATATCCGTCTTAGCCTGTATGGCGAGCATCTCTCTTTTCCTGCCTCAATCGAGCGTAACCTTAACGATTGTGAGCTTGATGGTCTGGGGTTTCGCCACGCCTGGTACGATGGTGGCGGTGGTCATGATCATGATTCCACGCGTTCTCAAGAACACCGCTATTGTTGGCCTGGCTAACGGTGTTGTCGTCCAGAGCGGCTCTGCCGCCGCGTTCTTCGTACCCGCAATTTACTTCTCTTTACTGGCCAATGGTATCTGGTGGTACTTTGCCCTTCTCGGCCTGGCCTGCGTCATCTTTGCTTTGATAACACTCCTTACCATCCAGCCGACGGGCGGCATGATCGACGATGGTGCAAATATCCACTAACGCCATCTGAACACATGAACCGCCAGTCGCGGAAATGGTGGGGAGGATTGGAGATGGCTGTGCGGGAATGGGACGGGAGTATGATCGGAAAGGGTAGCGCACCCCTATACGAACCTATCCAACCGCTGGGCGCATGACGTGCTCTCCGGCAATTACTAAAGACGAATGCACATGTGCGTGCGACCGATAGTGCTGGCCGCCGGCCGTTCGAGCCGGATGGGCTTCGACAAGCTCCGGACCAATCTGGGCGGACGGCCAGTGCTGGCGCATATCGTCGATACAATCGAACAGGCGGGTTTACCGCCGCCTCATATCGTAACGGACGCGGATGCCGCTGAACTCAGGGATATCCTTGGGAAGCGCGAACTATGCCAGACCCGAGCTTCCGACGCCCGTCGGGGAATGGCCCATTCATTGATCGCTGGGATCTCCGCGCTGCCGCAAGATACGCGTGCTGCGATCATTTGTCTGGGCGACATGCCATTTGTCCCGGCAAGCCTCTTGCAAAGGATGGCTCAGCAAGCGACCCCATCGACGATTTTGGTTCCTATAAGCGATGGGCGAAGGGGGAATCCGATCACATGGGGTTCTGATTTTTTCCCCGCGCTGCTGAATCTCTCAGGTGATACTGGCGCACGCTCACTTCTCGAAAAATATCGCGCGTCTGTCGTTCCCATCCATATTGACGATCCCGGTATTCACTTTGACCTGGACACACCGGCAGCGTTGGCGGCCGCACAAAGTCAATGGAATCAGAGGCACGATGGTTTAACCAGACTACCGACCAAGCTTAGCGATCAATCACCGGATCGATGAGAATGGCCCGGAAATCGTTGACGTTCGTGCATGTGGGTCCTGTTACGACGAGATCGTCCAGCGCAGCGAAGAAGCTATAGGAATCGTTGCGGCGCAAATAGGCCGCAGCATCCAGTTTCTTCCCGGCAGCGCGCGTCAAGGTCGACGCGAACGCAACAGCTCCCGCATTGTCGCCGGCGCCATCCAGGCCATCGGTATCGACTGCCAGCGCCGCAATCCCTTCCTGCCCCGCTGTCGCCAGCACAAAGCCCAGAAGATATTCGCTGTTCCTGCCTCCTCTGCCTCGGCCGGAGACGGTCACGCTCGTCTCTCCGCCGGACAGAATGCATGCCCTACGCCCCGCTCGAAGCGTTTCGAGCGCCAGCTTTGCATGCGCGGAACCCAATTCACGCGCCTCCCCCTCCAGGTCATCCCCCAGAATGATCGGCTTGTAGCCGACGCTTTCGGCGCACCGGGCTGCTGCAATGAGAATATCGCCCGGCTTGACGATCAGGAACGCACTATCACCTGCCCGTCTTGATCGATCGTCAGGTGAGGGATTATCCAAACCCTTCCGCAGGTGCCGGTTGATGGATTCCGGAACATCTATGCCATATCGCTCGAGAATCGGTGTCGCCGCAACGGCTTCCGCCGCATTGGCAATCGTCGGACCAGACCCGATCTTGCGAATGTCGTCTCCCGGTATGTCTGAGACGGCAAGAGTGAGCAGGCGCGCCTTACCTACCGCATGCGCCAGTCGGCCGCCCTTCACCGTGGAAATCTGCTTGCGCACCGCATTGATTTCGGAAATTGTTGCCCCGCTTTTCAGCAAGGCCTTGTTCAGTCCTTGCTTATCTTCAAGGCTGACGCCTTCGGGCAAGCCGACAAGAAGCGCCGAAGCCCCGCCAGACATCAGCGCGATGACGAGATCATCGTGAGAAAGATCTTTGACCAACTCCATCATGCGGTCCGCAGCCACCACGCTGTTCCCGTCGGGAACCGGGTGACCAGCCTCCAAAATCTGAATTGGACCGGAATAGGAAGGCGATTGATGGCCGTAAGGCACAACGACGGCGCCGGAAAGCGGGGCCGGCCAAAGTCTGGCAAGCTCATTCGCCATCGCTGCCGCGGCCTTGCCCCCTCCGATGACGACGGTTCGACCGAGAGGAACTGAGGGGAGAAAGCGCTCAAGCTTGCCTTCGACGCCGGCAGCGTTCAATGCTGTCGACAGGAGAGCATCAAGCTGTACCCTTTGCCTCGCCTCGAGATCAACGAGCGCGCTCATTTCGAGACACCTACGCCATTTTCGACCGGCCGGCCGGCAAAGAAAGCGGCGATATCGCGCGCCAAGCTTAAGCCCATACCTTCCCTTGCGCGTCTCGTCGCACTTCCGAGATGCGGCAGGAGGAAGGTGTTAGGTGCCTCTACAAGATCGCGGCGAATATCGGGCTCGCCGACAAAAACGTCGAGCCCGGCGCCGCCGAGCTTGCCGGATTGCAACGCCGCAATCAGGGCTGTTTCATCGATCAACCCTCCCCGTGCCGTGTTGATCACGATCGCACCAGATTTCATCGAAGCTATGCGCTCTGCATTGAGCCAGTTTTGCGTCTCCTCGGTCAATGGCAAATGCAAAGATAGAAAATCGCTGCCAGCCAGGACTTCCTCCATCGATGAACAAATGATCGTCCCGGGAGGGGGTGGATCACCCGCGGACGATGAACGGACCGAGGTCAGTATGTTCATGCCAAACCCTGCCGCTCGGCGAGCGACCGCGCGGCCGATCCGGCCAAAACCGAGAATACCCAAGGTCGAGCCGTGAATATCCGTACCGACGAGCTGG
Organism: Porphyrobacter sp. YT40; assembly: GCF_006542605.1. Classification (GTDB taxonomy): domain Bacteria; phylum Pseudomonadota; class Alphaproteobacteria; order Sphingomonadales; family Sphingomonadaceae; genus Erythrobacter. The sequence goes on along the minus strand of NZ_CP041223.1, from coordinate 79,197 downwards.
TTCGGTTCCCAACCGGTCCACATCCCCGACCGCAACAAAGCCTCCGCTTCGCTTGCGCGCCTGGCCGCTCCGAGGAGGAGGAGCCAGGCTATGTCCGCCGTGGCTTCGGTGAGCACGTCGGGCGTGTTCACCAATGCTATTCTCCGAGCTTGCAGCGCCCTGAGATCGATATGGTCGATACCCACGGAGTAAGTCGCTACAAGCCGGATGGAAGGGGGTAACCGATCGATAAAATCCGCGGTCACCTTGTTCATGGGTCGTGCGGCTGAGCGGAACAGGAAAGTGTCATAAGGCACTGTTTGGCTCGATACAGCGATAGATGGTGGCCGGGTGAACGTTGAAGGTCCTTGCGACGGCGCTAATGGACTTACCCTCGAGAACGAGTTGGCGAGCGAGCTCCGCCTGATCTGGGCGCATTTTCTTTGGGCGTCCGAAGCTCACACCGCGCGCCATCGCCGCCTTTCGCCCCTCCTCGGTTCGGCTCAATATGAGAGTCCGCTCGAACTGGGCGATCCCAGCGAATACGGTCATGATCATCACGCCAGACGGGGACGTGGTATCGGCCCAAGGTTCATCAAGCGATTGTAATCCTGCCTGCTTTTCCTTGATGCGTTCCGCGATGTGCAGGAGTTCGATGGTGGATCGCGCCAAACGATCGAGGCGGGCGACGACGAGAACATCGTCTTTGCGCAGGTGACCCATCAGCTTTTCAAGCTCGGGCCGGCCACGAGCGGCCCCCGATATTTTCTCTTCGAACATCATTTCACAGCCCGCCTCCGAGAGCCGACCGCGCTGGATTTCCAAGTTCTGATCCTCGGTGGAAACGCGCGCGTAGCCGAGCTTCATGCGACTGCTCCAGATATTGTGCGAAAGTTACTGCAAAACAATTTTGTTTCGCACATATGTTTTGCGAAGAAATTCGCCTTGTTTATCGGCATGGGCCGTCCCCTTCGCAAAAGTTGAAAGTTTCGCACGGTATGCCCACCCGTCACCTCACTGACGCCCAGCGTCAGGGCTTTGCCCGCTTTGATGGCGAACCGTCGGCCGATCAACTCGCGCGATATTTCCATCTGGACCAAACTGATCGCGACCTCATTGGAACTCTGCGCGGCGACCACAATCGGCTCGGCTTTGCCGTGATGCTGACGAGCGCCCGGTTTCTGGGCGCATTTCCAGTCTCGCCCGCCGAGATCCCAGCGTCGGTCCTGGCGGCCGTGATCGAACAACTCGCTCTTGAACCCGGCACGGACGTGGACGCCTATTTTGCGGGAAGCCGACGCATCCGGCACCTCGCGCTCATCCGGACGCACTGCGGCTTCACGGACTTTGGCGACAACGCGGTGGCACGTTTCCGGCTGACCCGATGGCTCTACGCCCTTTGCTGGAGCGGCGACGATCGGCCCGGCCCCCTGATTGATCGAGCTGCGGCCTGGCTGATCGCCAACAAGGTGCTGCTGCCGGGCGTCACGGTCGTCGAGCGCCTGGTTGGCAGGATCCGCGATCGTGCGCGGACCAGGCTTTGGCGCCATCTGGTCGCCAGCTTGAGCGATGACCAGCGCGTGCGCATCGCCGCGCTGTTTGACGATGGCGACACATCCACGTTCGCCGCCCTGGACGCGCTCCGGACCGTTCCCTCCAAGCGCATGCCGACCGAACTCTTCCGACACCTTGATCGGCTCGATGCGGTCCGGGCGTTCAATCTGCGGCCGGCGCCACCGCGGGGCGTTCCCGCCACAACCCTTGAGCGGCTCGCGCGGGTAGCGCGCGTCGGCAAGCCCTCGGCCATCGCCGCCCTTCAGGAGCCTCGTCGAACCGCGACCGTAGCCGCGCTCTTCCATACGCTCGAAGCGGCGGCCCAGGACGACGCCGCCGAGCTGGCCGAGGCTCTGCTCGCCGACTTGGTGAAAGGGGCTGAAGCCGCCGACAAACAGGCCCGCCTGCGCAGTCTGCGCGATCTCGATGGCGCCGCGATGCTGCTCCACGCAATGGGTCTGTTGGTTTTGACCGACGACGCCCTGCCCCTCAATGAATGGCGAGATGTGCTCTTCGAGCGGTTGCCCCGTCCCGACATCGAGGCCGCCATGTCCAAGGTGGAGGCGATCGCCAAGCCCGCGGAGACCAAGCCCTATGATCAACTGCGAACAAAATGGCGGAGCGCCCGGCGATTGTTCTTTGAAATCGCTACCCGCATCGAGACCGACGCTGCCCCAGGTGGCAAAAACGTCAAGGCCGCGATCAGCTACCTCAAGGGCGTGGACGACTGGTCCTCTCTCGTCAAGATGCGCGGCGCACCGATCGCTGCGGTCTCGAAGGCGTGGAGGCAACATGTCCTGGATGACGATGGCAGGATGCGCGACCCGAAGGCCTATGTCTTCGCGATCATCGATGCGTGGCGTCTGGCGATCAAGCGTCGCGATGTGTTCGCCAAGCCCGGCATCCGATACGGGGATCCCCGGCGCGGGATGCTCGAGGGCGAGTCCTGGCACAATTCCAGGTTGATGGTAGCACGCGCCCTGGGCCGATCTCTGGAAGCCGACATTGAGATTGACGGTCTCTCCCGCCTTCTCGACGAGGCATATCGACATGTCGTTGCGCGCGCCGGCGACAATCCGGACCTGCGTTTTGAGACGGTCGCCGACAAGATGGGGATTGTGGTCACGCCCCTCGACAAGCTTGATGAACCCGAGAGCCTTCGAGCACTTCGCGCCGCCGTCCAAACGCGCATGCCGAAGGCCGGAATGCCCGACATCTTTCTTGAAGTCATGGCGCGAACCGGATTTGCCAAGTCCTTTACGCATCTGAGCGAGCGTCAGGCCACCGTCGAGCACTTCGAGATAAGCCTGTGCGCGACCCTGGTCGGCGGCGCCTGCAACATCGGTCTTGAGCCGATCGTGCGCCCGGAATTTGCGGCTCTGCGTCGCGACCGTCTTTCTTGGGTCGGTCAGAATTTCATTCGGCCCGAGACCATCGCCGCGGCCAACGCCGCGATCGTTTCCGCTCACAGTCGTCTGGATATCGTCCAACATTGGGGCGCAGGCGAGGTGGCCAGCGCCGACGGCATGCGTTTTGTCGCTCCGTCGAGCGCCATACACGCCGGGCCCAACCCCAAATATTACGGCCAGGAGCGCGGCGTCACTTGGTACAACATGATTTCCAATCAGTTCAGCGGTCTGACCGGAGCGGTCATCCCCGGCACGTTGCGCGACAGCCTGGTCGTCCTGGCTCTCCTGCTGGAGCAGGAAACCGAGCTCGATCCTCTGGAGATCATGACCGACACCGCCGCCTATTCCGACGCCATTTTCGGTCTGTTCTGGCTCTTGGGCTACCGGTTCAGCCCCCGTCTGGCGGACATCGGCGACGCCAAACTCTGGCGTATCGACCGCCAGGCGAGCTATGGGCCGTTCGATCAGACCGCCTGGGGCAGGGTTAAAATCAATCTGATCCGGGAAAACTGGTCCGACCTTATCCGCTTGGCCGGATCGCTCAAGCTCGGCCACCTCAAGGCCGCAGGCGTCATGCGAATGCTGCAGGTCAAAGACCGCCCAACAACGCTGGCCAAGGCCCTGTCTGAACTCGGCCGCATCATCAAGACGCTGCATATCCTGCGATACATCGATGACCGGCCGTTCCGGCGACGAATATTGTTTCAGCTCAACCGGCAGGAATTGCGCCACAAGCTCGGTCGGCGCGTCCATCACGGCGATCGGGGCGAAATCAGAAGCCCTCTGCGTCAGGGCCAAGAGGAGCAGCTTGGGGTCCTCGGTCTGGCCCTCAACTCCATCGTCCACTGGAACGCTGTCTACATGCAGGAAACCGTGCGCCAACTCAGCGAGGCCGGGACGCCGCCGCTGCCCGCCGATATCGCTCGGCTCTCGCCGATATCTTGGCGTCACATCAATTTCCTCGGCCGCTACGACTTCTCCGTGCCTGACGCCGTCGCAAACGGCGGCCTCAGACCGCTACGCCAACCTAATTCCGAATGGGACTTTTGAAAGGAAATAATGCCCCTTACGACACTTTCCTGTTGCGCTCAGCCGCACGACCCTCTATAGGCTGTACCGCCCTAAAAACGTACCTATCGTGACCGAGGACAACGGAAAACCGCTACCTATTTGGGCAAACAGGGGAGGGGATGGTTGCTCAGTGCGCGCCCCTTCGCATGGGAAGCCCTTCCCTTGACTGGAGTACGGTAATACGCAATTATAGTTAGATAACTAAGGATATGGCCATGGAGAGAGGATTGCCGACAAAGGCGCTATGGGATCGCCTTCCCGAAATCGTTCGCTTCCGCGATCAACCGGGGATGACGGAGACCTACAGTTTTGCGGGCGCCGAGGGCACGACCGAGCTGGAAGGCCAGCTGTTCCGGCAGAGAGCGCGGCCATCTAAGGCGGTCTATTTGTTCATGCACCCCACAGCCACGGCCCAGCTGCTCCCAATGCCTGAGGTGCTTGCCGATGCGGGGTTGCACGTACTTTGCGCGTCGAGTCGCTACCCGAGAAACGATAGTGCGCTGATTATGGAAAAGGTCGCCTACGACATGGGCCAGTGGGTGCGCCACGCGCGCGAGTCGCTGGGTTATGAAAAGGTGATCCTGGTGGGATGGTCGGGCGGCGGCTCGCTATCGCTGTTTTATGCGGCCCAGTCTGAACATCCGACAATCACCCACACGCCCGCCGGCGACCTTTATGACCTGACAGCAGCGCGGCTGCAGCGGGTTGACGGAATAGTCTTAATCGCCGCCCACCTCAGCCGGGCGGAAGTGCTGACCGAATGGCTTGACCCCTCCGTCATCGACGAATTCGACCCGGACACGCGCGATCTCGAATTCGATATCTATAGTCCGGACTGCCCGAACAAACCACCATTCACCGCTGACTTCATCGCCGCCTTCCGCGAGAGGCAGCGGGCCCGCAATCGCAGAATTACCGCCTGGGCCGAGGAAATGCTTGCCACGCTCCGTCGTCGCAACGACGGCGAAACCGAACGCGCCTTCGTCACGCACCGCACGATGTGCGACGTGCGCTGGATTGATCCGACGATCGACCCCAATGGACGCGCGCCGGGGGCATCCTATCTTGGCAATCCACGCACGGTGAACGTGGGACCCGCTGGTTTGGCGCGATTCTCAACCCTGCGCTCGTGGCTGTCGCAATGGTCCTACGACCTATCCAACTCCAAGGCTGCCGTTAACGCGACAAAGATCCATCGGACCCCTGTGCTGCAGATCGAGAATGAAGCGGACGACGCGGTTCCCGCGAGCCATAATCCGATCATTCACAACGCGCTCACCGTTGCGAACAAGGAATTTGTGAGCATCAAGGGCGCGACCCATTTCTACCAGGGCCAGCCCGAACATCTCAGCGCTTGTATCGACGGGATCATCGACTGGAGCCACCGCAACGATTTGTGATCTGGCCGCCGCGATCGACGCGGCGCCTCCGCATTTTCGCTGCGGCGCGGCCGGCTTACGCCGGCCGGTCGCGGATTCCTTGCGGGGATCAGTTGTAGACGGCGTCCCGGATGTCGGACACGAACTTCCCCGACATACCCTCAAAGGCCGTGTTGGTCATGGCCACGACCGTCAGCGCGTTTGCACGATCGATGAACCAGCGGCTCTGTTGCAAAGATTGGCGGCAGTCAGAGGTAGGCTGTCGCTCTGCGCCGATCAGGCGGCTGCTGCGAAATGGTGGTTGAGCATGCCCATGGCCTCCGTCAGCGCCGAGGGCCCAATGCCAAAAGCTCTCTCCACAAGGCGCACCTCGCCCCTGATGCCGGGCTGCAGGCACCAGGGGCGAGCCTGTCCTTTGCGCAGGGCTCGCATGACTTCGAATCCCTTGATCGTGGCATAGGCCGTGGGGATCGATTTGAAACCGCGCACCGGCTTGATCAGTATCTTGAGCTTTCCGTGATCGGCCTCGATCACGTTATTGAGATACTTCACCTGCCGGTGGGCCGTCTCCCGGTCCAGCTTTCCTTCGCGCTTCAATTCGGTGATCGCTGCACCATAGCTCGGCGCTTTGTCGGTATTGAGCGTGGCAGGCTTTTCCCAGTGCTTCAGGCCTCGCAGGGCCTTGCCCAGGAACCGCTTCGCTGCCTTGGCGCTGCGGGTCGGCGACAGGTAGAAATCGATCGTGTCGCCCCGCTTGTCGACTGCCCGGTACAGGTAGGTCCACTTGCCCCGCACCTTGACGTAGGTTTCATCCAGGCGCCAGCTCGGATCAAAGCCACGCCGCCAGAACCAGCGCAGCCGCTTCTCCATCTCCGGGGCGTAGCACTGGACCCAGCGATAGATCGTCGTATGGTCGACCGAAATGCCGCGTTCCGCCAGCATTTCCTCAAGGTCGCGATAGCTGATCGGATAGCGACAATACCAGCGCACCGCCCACAGGATCACATCACCCTGGAAATGGCGCCACTTGAAATCCGTCATCGTTCCGTCCGTCCAATCTCCGCCAAGCATGCTCAAGCTTCACGATTTTTGCAACAGAGCCCTCGAAGATATGGCCGCCGAGAACCTCGACGACATCCTTCTCGCCGATCTTGACATGGGTGTCGCTGCCCTCGGCGATGCGCACCGCCGCGTGGCGGATCACCTTGCCGATCTCGCGCTCCAGGTTCCGCACGCCGGCTTCCCGCGTGTAGAAGCTGATGATCGCCTGCAGCGAGGCATCGTCGATCTCGACCTGCTCGGCGCTCACCCCGTTCGCCTCGAGCTGGCGGCCGACCAGATAGCGGCGGGCGATGTGGAGCTTCTCCTCCTCGGTGTAGCCGGGGAGCGAGATCACCTCCATCCGGTCGCGCAACGGTCCGGGGATGGTGTCGAGCATGTTGGCGGTCGCGATGAACACGACCCGGCTGAGATCGAAGGGCACGCCGAGATAATTGTCGCGGAAGGTGCCGTTCTGCTCGGGGTCGAGAACCTCCAGCATCGCTGCCGACGGATCGCCCTGGACGCCGCGGCCCAGCTTGTCGATCTCGTCGAGCATCATCACGCAGTCGCGCGTGCCCGCCTTGCGGATCGCCTGGATGATGTTGCCCGGCAGCGCGCCGATATAGGTGCGCCGGTGGCCGCGTATCTCGGCCTCGTCATGGACGCCGCCCAGGCTGACGCGGACGAACTCGCGCCCCATCGCCTTGGCGATCGACTGGCCGAGCGAGGTCTTGCCGACCCCCGGGGGGCCCGCGAAGCACAGGATCGGCGCCTTGCTCTCAGGCGCCAGCTTGCGGACCGCGAGATATTCGATGATCCGCTTCTTGATCTTCTCCAGCCCATAATGGTCGGCGTCGAGCTGGGCCCGCGCCTCGGCGATGTCGATGTCCTTGTGCGCGGGCAGCGCCCAGGGCAGTTCGGTCAGCCAATCGAGATAGGTGCGGATGATGCCGTGCTCGGCCGCGCCGTCGGGCATGCGCTCCAGCCGGCGCAGCTCCTTCGTGGCCTGCTTCTCGACCTCTTCGGGCATGCCGGCTCCGGCGATGGCTTCCCTGAGTTCGGCGATCTCGGCCGAATTGCCCTCGTCCTCGCCGAGCTGGCGCTGGATCTCGGCCATCTGCTCGCGCAGCAGATGCTCGCGCTGGCGGTTGCCGAGCTTCTCCTGCACGCCCTTGCCGATCTCGGCCGACAGGCGCAGCACCTCGAGCCGCTGGGCGAGCAGCGCCATGACCTTGTCGAGGCGCGGCTGCAGCGCGACCGTCTCCAATATGTCCTGCTTCTCGTTGGCGCCGATATCGAGATAGGCCGCCGTCAGGTCGGCCAGCGCGCCGGGCGCCGCGATCGTGCGGATCGCGTCGGCCAGGCCCTGCGGCGCCTGCGGCAGCAGCCCCACCGTCTCCAGCGCCTGGTTGCGCAGGTTGATGAAGCGCGCCTCGACCTCGTTGCCCTCGGGTGCGGGCTCCTCGATGCGCTCGATCCGGGCGACGAGGAACGGCCAGCCGTCGAGGAATTCGACGACGCGGAAGCGTGTCTCGCCCTGGACGATCAGGTGATGGGTCTCGTCGGGCCCGGTGATGTAGCGCAGCACATTGGCGATGGTGCCCATGCGGTGCATGTCGAGCGGACCGGGCTCCTTGGCGTCGGCGTCGCGCTGGGCGAGCACGCCGACGGGGCGGCTCTCGCGAACCGCCGCCTGCGCCGCGTTGATCGACACCGGCCGGCCGATCGCCAGCGGCATCACCACCTCGGGGAACATCACGAAGTTGCGGACCGGCACGATGATCATCGCGTCGGCGGGAAGTTCGGGCAGGCGGGGACCGGCGTCGGTCCGTGCCTCCTGCGCCTCGATCGTCTTGCTGTCGGCCAGGTCGGTCATCGCCGCAGCCCTCCATTCACCTTGTTCAACGTCACGAGCAGGCATCCATGCACGCTCGACCGGCGAACCGAGTCATAGCGGCCCGGCGGCAGCGGCAGGCGTCGTTCGAACCGGCCTTGCGGGAGTTCGAGCCGATGGATCTTGGCGATGCGCAGTTCGGGAGGCAGGATCCGGTAGCCGCGGACGACCAGCACGCCGTCGTCGATGAACGCCTCGGTCTGGTCGAGGTCGACCCCGGGCAGCGCGACGAGCACGAGCAGTTCGCCCTCGGTCTCGAGCATGTCGGCCGGCGGCTCCCAACTGGGCGCGCCGCCGCTCGCCCGCGACGGGGCGAAGGCCTGCTGATGCAGGCGCTGCACGCGGTCGATCAGGTCGACGGCTTCCGCCCACATCCAATCCCGCGATCGGCCAGAATTCATGTGACGTCCTCTCTCGGCGGCCGGGGGTGTGCCGTGGGGCACGGCCGCTCCCCCGTAATAAGGAAACGCGGACCCGCAATTTCAAGCGGTGCCCGAAACGAGCCTAGCGTCCCGCCGTTCGACGCCGGGGAGCGTCCGAAGTTCCGGCCCGCAAGACGGGGCGCATCCAGATTGAGCCGGTCTGCACACTGCAATAGCGGGCACCGTGGTGCGTATATGCGTTAGGTAGAACGAAAATGTGCAGGAGATCATGATGGCTAGAGCGATCGTCGACACGACCGCTGGAACGGTGCGGGGAACAATCGAAGCGGGCGTTCGCCGCTTCCGCGGCGTTCCCTATGCGGCCGCGCCGGTGGGCGACCGTCGCTTCGCCGCCCCCGCGCCCGCCGAACCCTGGGAAGGCGTGCGCGACGCGGTCGACCCCGGCCCCAACGCCCCCCATCGGGTCAAGGCATTCCCCGGCCTCGACGTCACACCGCTGATCGGCAGCGGCTGGGTTCAGGGCGACGATTATTTGTCGGCCAATATCTGGACGCCCGAGGCCAATGGCGGCGGCCGGCCGGTGATGGTGTGGATCCACGGCGGCGGCTTCGTGATCGGCAGCAAGGACGTGTCGATCAGCGACGGCGCCGCCTTCGCCCGCGCCGGTCTGGTCTGTTTCGCGATCAACTACCGCATGGGCATCGACGGCTTCCTTCCAATCCCGGGCGTGCCCACCAATCTGGGCCTGCGCGACATGATCGCAGCGCTGCAGTGGGTGCGCGCGAATGCCGCGGCATTCGGCGGCGATCCGCGCAATATCACGGTGTTCGGCGAGTCCGCGGGCGCCATGGCGATCGCCGACCTGATCGCTTCCCCGCTCGCCAAAGGCCTGTTCCGCCGCGCTATCATCCAGAGCGGCCATGCCGGCATGACCCGCGAGATCCCGGTGATGCAGCGACTGGTCAAGAAGCTGGCCAAGCTGCTGCGGGTGACGCCCGACCGGGCCGGCTTCGCCAGCGTGGCGCCGGGCGATGCGCTCGACGCGGTCGAGCAGATATCGGCGCCGACCGCGCGGATCGACCTGCGCGATTCGAGGGGGCATGAGCCGATGTTCGGCCTCAGTCGCTTCGTGCCCGTCCATGGCGACGACGTCCTTCCGCTCCAACCGCTCGAAGCTTTGCGGCGCGGCGCGGGGAGCGATGTCGAGGTCCTGATCGGCACCAATGCGGAGGAGATGAATCTCTTCCTCGTCCCCTCCGGGGTGCGCGACAAGATCGGTGGCCTGCTCGCGACATTCCTGCTCAGCCGATCGCAACCGGGCGCGCGCAGGGTGCTCAAGGCCTATGGCCTGGGGAAGCATGGCGTGAAGCCCGGACAGGCGCTGACCGACGCGATGAACGACCTCGTCTTCCGCTGGCCCGCGCGCCGTTTCGCCGAGGAGCATCAGGGCCGGACGCATATGTACGAGTTCGACTGGCGCTCGCCCGCCTTCAAGGGCGAGCTCGGCTCCTGCCACGCGGTCGAACTGCCCTTCGTGTTCGACACGCTCGCGACCGCGACGGGCGCGCAGGGCCTGGTCGGGGAAGCCCCGCCGCAGCAGCTCGCCGATCGCATGCATCGGCTTTGGGTCGACTTCGCCCGCGACGGCAACCTGCCCTGGTCGCCGTTCGACCGCGAGAAAAGGCTGGTCTATTCGATTTCGGACGGACTCGCCCGTTCCGAACCACGCCTGCCGGCGGCGACCTTTCTTCCTTGATTTCAGACACTTGATCGGGCCGGTCAATTGTCCGAGCCGATCGGCAAAGCCGGCGGTGCATCAGGACTTTTCTGAAAGGTAAGCTATCGGATAGGTCCTCTTCATTGGTTGGCGCCAGATCATCAAAGGTCGGCGCGTTTCAGGAGAGGACCACAGATGCGCTTCACCACCATGCTCGTCTCGGGATGTGCGTTCGTCGCGCTCGCCGCCTCGTCGGCCGTCGCGCAGCAGGCCGCCCCCGCCGCGGCCGAGGAAGCGACCGGCGATCAGGACATCATCGTCACCGCCCGCAAGCGCAACGAAACCCTTCTCGACGTTCCGGTCGCGGTGACCGCCGTTTCCGGCGACGTGTTGGCGAAGCGCAGCATCAACTCGGTCCGCGAGGCAGCCCTTCTGTCGCCGGGTCTGAACATCAACAGCGATGGTGCCGGCCGCGCCATCGTGTCGATCCGCGGCGTCGGCGTCACCATCGTCAGCACCGTGCAGCCGGGTGTCGGCCTGTTTGTCGACGGCATCTATCGTCCCAACACCGCCTATCTCAACAACCCGCTGAACGACGTCGAACGGATCGAGGTGCTGCGCGGCCCGCAGGGCACGCTCTACGGCAAGAATACGCTCGGCGGCGCGATCAACGTCATTACCCGCCAGCCGGGCAACGTCTTCGAAGCGCGCGGCATGGCGAGCTATGCCGGCCCCGACAACGCCTGGCAGGTCGGCGCTTCGGTGGCCGGACCGATCGTCGAAGACAAGCTGGCGGTCCGTGTCGCCGGGTCGCACCGCGAACAGGACGGCTTCATCAACAACGTCATAATCGGCGGCAAGTCGAACAAGTTCAACACCGACTCGATCAACGCCACCATCCGCGCGACGCCAACCGAAGACCTGACGATCACCATCGGCGGCTATTATGACTGGGTGAAAGGCACCAATGGCCCCTATGCCCGCGTCACCGGCCCGACCGACTATCTGCGCACCAACCAGTTCAACGCGTTGGGTGTCGCCAATTACAAATATCGTGGCGTCAATGCGAAGATCGAAACCCCGATCGAAGCACTCGCCAGCAAGCTGACCCTTCAGGCAGCCTATGACCTGCGCAACACCGTTTCGCCGGACTCGGACGCCGACTTCAGCCCGCTGAACGCGGTCCGCGACAACAGCCGCGACCGCCTGCGCACGACAACGACCGAGCTTCGCCTCGAAAGCGACTTGAGCGACCAGATCTCGACCTTGTTCGGCCTGTTCTACAGCCGCGAAACGACCTCGGACTCGCTGGCGCGCACTATCGTCATCGCCGGAAATGCCGTGGTACGGCAGACCGACAAGCGCGTGGGAAATACCTACGCCGCGTTCGGCACGCTATTCTGGAAGCCCAACATCGATTGGGAAGTGGCCCTCGGCCTGCGGTACGACCATGAAAGCCGCAAGGCTTCGGGCACCGTCAATGGGGCGGCGCTCCCCGATGCCAGCCTCAAATCGGATCAGGTCCAGCCCAAGCTGACCGTGACCCGTCACTGGAACACCAGCATGATGAGCTACGCCTCGGTGGCGCGCGGTTATCGTGGCGGTGGCTTCAACGCCCCCAACGCGCCATTCCGGACCTACAAGGGCGACTCCGCCTGGACGTACGAGGCCGGGACCAAATATTCGACCCGCGCGCTCTCGCTGTCGGCCGCAGTCTTCTACAACGACTATAAGGATTATATCGGCCCCAACTCGGTCGCGCCGGCTCTCCCCTCCGGCCTCGTCAAGGTCGACCTGAACAGCGGCGATGTCGAAAGCTACGGCGTCGAACTCGAAGGGCTGGTGCGGCCGACCCAGCAATGGACGATCAGCGGTAGCCTCACCTTCCAGCCGGACATCATGTTCAGCCTGTCGAGCGACTATGCCGTGCCGATCGGCGACGACACGCTGACCTTCAGCGCCGACGTGCAGGGCAAGGGCAAGCGCCTCGCCGGGACGCTCAACGAGACCACGCCGACCTTCCTGAAGGGCTATGCGCTGGTCAACGGCTCGATCACCTACAAGACCGGTCCGTTCGAGCTGGCGATCTTCGGCAACAACCTGCTCAACAAGAAGTATTTCGAGAGCTACATCGAGAAGACGGCGTCCCTGCTCGCGGGCCTGCCGGCGGCTTCCGACCTGGGCATCATCGGGGATCGTCGTCGCTACGGCGTCCGCGCCTCCTTCAAATATTGAGACAGGCCATGACCGCGCCCCTGCCCAATTTCGACCGCAAGCCGCTGCCCACGGGCTTCCTCGACGAGGTTCGTGCGGTGGTCGGCGACCGGCTCGGCACCGGGGAGGCGATCCGCCTCCAGCATGGGTCGAGCGAGACCCATTTCGATCCGGTGCTGCCCGATGCGGTCGCCTTCGTTCGCTCGACCGAAGAGGTGGCGGCGCTGGTCAGGCTGTGCGTCGCCGCCGAGGTACCGATCATAGCCTTCGGCGCCGGCACCTCGCTCGAGGGCAACGTCACCCCGGTCAAGGGCGGCCTCACGATCGACCTGTCGGAGATGAACGCGATCCTCGAGGTGAACCAGGAGGATTTCGACTGCACCGTCCAGGCGGGGGTGCGGCGCGAACAGCTCAACGAACATCTGCGCGACCAGGGGCTGTTCTTCCCGATCGATCCCGGGGCCAACGCCACCATCGGCGGCATGGCGTCGACCCGTGCGTCCGGCACCAACGCGGTGCGCTACGGTACGATGCGCGAGGCGATCCTGTCGCTGCGCGTCGTCACCCCCGACGGCAAGGTGATCCGTACCGCGCGCCGGGCGCGCAAGTCGGCGGCGGGCTACGACCTGACCCGTCTGATGATCGGCGCCGAAGGCACGCTGGGCATCATCACCGAGATCACCCTGCGCCTGCACGGCATTCACGAGGCGATCTCCTCGGCGGTCTGCTCCTTCGAGACCCTCAAGGGCGCGGTCGACACCGTCGTCCAGTCGATCCAGATCGGCGTGCCGGTCGCGCGGATCGAGATCCTCGACGATGCGCAGGTTCGGGCCTGCAACGCCTATTCGAAGCTCGACTATCCCGAAAAGACGACCCTGCTGTTCGAATTCCACGGCTCCGAACGCTATGTCGAGGAGCAGGTCGAGACGGTGCGCGAGATCGCCGGCTATAATGGCGGCGGCGAGTTCCTCTGGTCGAACCTGCCCGAAGAACGCAACCGGCTGTGGAAAGCGCGGCACGAGGCCTATTACGCCGCGGTCAACCAGCGCCCCGGCGCGGTCGGCTGGACCACCGACGTCTGCGTGCCGATCAGCCGCCTCGCCGAATGCATCGTCGAGACCAAGGAAGATCTTGCGACGTCGTCGGTACCCTCGACGATCCTCGGCCATGTCGGCGACGGCAATTTCCACGTGATCTTCGCGATCGATCCCAAAAGGCCGGAGGAGATGATCGAGGTCGAGGCACTCAACGACCGGATCGTCGCCCGCGCGCTCGCCATGGACGGCACCTGTACCGGCGAACATGGCATCGGTCTGGGCAAGCAGCAGTTCCTCGTCGACGAACTGGGTGACGCGGTCGAAATGATGCGGCTGATCAAGCGTGCGATCGACCCGAAGGACCTGTTCAACCCCGGCAAGATATTCCAGCTTTGAACGAAGGCCCGGTTCCGTCCGGGCCTCCGTCATGTCCGCTGGAAAGGATCTGCCCGAGAACAGCCGCCACCTCGTCGACCCCGAACTCCTGCCCGTTCTGGAGCAGTTTCCGGACAGCGAGCTCAGCCGCGAAAGCCTGCCTGCGCTGCGCGAGCAGTTGAGGGCGATGCTGCCGCCGGCGCAGACCGACGCGGCGATCGAGGTGAAGACCGTCGCCGGCCCTGCGGGGGGCCCCGACATCCAGCTGCGCGTCCTGCGACCGAAGGACGCGGCCGCCGCCCCGCTTCCCGTCATCTATCACATCCATGGCGGCGGCTTTGTCGCCGGCACCGCGGATCAGGGGGACATGTCCAACGGGCCGCTGGCGATCGAGCTGAACTGCGCGATCGTCTCGGTCGACTATCGGCTCGCGCCCGAGACCGTGTTTCCCGGCTCGATCGAGGACTGCTATGCCGGCCTTGCCTGGGTCTTCGCCAACGCCGCCGAACAGGGTTTCGATACGGCCCGGATCGGCGTGATGGGCGAAAGCGCGGGCGGCGGCCTTGCCGCGGCGCTGGCGCTGCTGGCGCGCGACCGCGGCGAATATCCCCTCGCCTTCCAGCAGCTCATCTATCCGATGCTCGACGATCGCAACGGCAGCGGCGCCGAACCCCATCCCTTCGTCGGCGAATATGTCTGGACGCCGGAAAAGAACCGCTTCGGCTGGGAAGCCCTGCTCGGCCATGCGCCCGGCGGCGCCGACGTTTCGCCCTATGCGGCGCCCGCCCGCGCGACCGACCTGTCAGGCCTGCCGCCGACCTTCCTCTACGCCGGAGCGCTCGATCTCTTCCTGGAGGAGAATCTCGATTATGCGCGCCGCCTCGCCCGCGCAGGCGTGCCGATCGAATTCCATCTTTTTCCCGGAGCCTTCCACGCCTTCGAACTGCAGGCCGACGCCTATGTCAGCCGGCAGGCGCGGCAGCTCAGCCAGTCGGCCCTCAGGAGGTTCCTTGCCCCTCGCACCTGACCCAACGCGCGCCGAACCGCGCCTGTCCGCCGCGCTGCCCGCGCTGTTCGCCCTGGCGCTGGCGCTGGCCATCGGCACGATGTCGATCTTCCTTTTCAGCATCGTCCAGGAGGCCGCCAAGGCCGAACTGGGCCTGACAGACAACCAGCTCGGCTTCATCCAGGGCGTGGGCGCGGCGGCGCCGCTCGCCGTGCTGGCGGTGCCGATCGGACGACTGGTCGACAGCAGCAACCGGATGCGGCTCCTGCTCCTGCTGGTGCTCGGCTGGACGATCGGGCTGGTGCTGACCGCCTTCGCCGACAGCGTCACCGGGCTGTTCATCGCCCGGATGTTCGTCGCGGTGGGCGGCTTCTGTTCGGTCACCGCCGCTATCTCGATCGCGGCCGACATGTGCCCGCCGACCCAGCGCGGCAGCGCGATGCTGGTCCTGACGCTCGGCAAATGGGGCGGCAGCGCGGGTGCGTTCGCGCTGGGCGGCTGGCTGTTCGGCATGCTCGGCACGATGGTGCTTCCCGCATGGATCGGCCCGGTCGCGCCTTGGCGCGGGGTCCATCTCGCCGTGGCCGCGATCGGCGTGATCGTGTGCCTGCCGCTGCTGTTCGTCCGCGAGCCGGCCCGGCGCGAGACGGTCGCGGGCGCCGATGCTCCCTTCTCGGTCGCGATGCGCGAACTTTGGGACCGGCGTGCCTTCATCCTTCCCTTGTTCGCCGGCCAGCTCTCGGTCGCGATGATCGATACCGCCGCCGGCATCTGGGCCGCGCCGGTGCTGAGCCGCAGCTATGGGCTCCAGCCCGATCAGTTCGCCCAGTGGATGGGCCTGGTCGTCTTCGCCGCCGGCGTGATCGGATCGATCCTGGGCGGTCTTGTCGCCGACTGGGGCCATCGCCTTCCGCGCCGTGGCGGCATCCTGATCGGCGCGATCGCGGCGACGACCCTGTCGGTGCCGATGTCACTTTTCCCGCTCGCCCCCGACGTGCCCAGTTTCGCGCTGATGCTCGGGCTCTTCCTGTTCTGCGGCACAGCCGCCGGGCTGATCGTCGGCGTCACCATCACGGTCCTGCTGCCCAACGAGCTGCGCGGATTCTGCATTGGGCTGTTCGTGGCGCTGGCCGGCGTCCTCGGCTTCGGCGTGGCGCCGCCGCTGATCACGCTGGTCAGCGGCCTGCTGGGCGGGGAGAGCCATCTGGGCACCGCGCTCGCGATCGTCGGCGTCGTGATCACGGCGATCGCCTCGCTCGCCTTCCCCCTGGCGATGCGCCACGCGCCGCGCGATTCGACCTCGCTCGCCACATGACCTTTACCTTTCTGATAGGTCTCGACAAACCTATCAGGAAGGTCTAGCTTTTCCTCGATAGGATGAGAGGATGCGCTGGATGGTCGAGCGGGACTGGGTACAGGTCTCCCACGAGATGGCGGCAATGGTAGGCGCGGGCGCGTTGCCGCAACGCCCCTGGCCGGCCGAACCGGTTGCGCTCAGCTACACGCTCGGCTGCGTCGGTACCCCTGCCACGGTCCGCTGGCATGCCGATCCCTCCGCCGCGACGCTCGGCGACGACCAGCTTCTCCTGATCGTCTCCGCCTCGGCGATCGAGCGGCTGTTCGGCGCGCTGCCCGAGGGGCGCGACGGCGCCTTCCACATCACCCGCGAACTGCGCGAGATCGCCCTGGCCATCCGCGACTGCGACATGCCCGAAGGCGCGCGCGAGCCCTACCGTCTCGCCAAGAGCATCGAATTGCTGTGCGATACGCTGCGCCTGATCGGGGACAGCGCGCTGGTTCCGGTGCTGGGGGAGAGCCATTTGTCACAGGAGGACAGCCGCCGCATCCTCAATGCAAGGTCGATGATCGACGAGCGCTGGGCGGAGAAGCTGACGCTCGACACGCTGTCGCGCGCCTGCGGTCTCAACCGCGCCAAGCTGACCCGCGGTTTCCGCGACATGTTCGACTGTTCGATCGCCGATGCGCTGGCCGAGAAACGGCTCGAGGGTGCGAAGATGCTGCTCCTGTCGACCGACCTGCCGGTCGCATCGGTCGGCTATCGCTGCGGCTATCTCAACAATGCCAGCTTCACCCGCGCCTTCAGTCGCCGCTTCGGCACCGCGCCGACCCAGTATCGCGCGCGGAGGCTCTGTTGCAAAAATCGTGAAGCTTGAGCATGCTTGGCGGAGATTGGACGGACGGAACGATGACGGATTTCAAGTGGCGCCATTTCCAGGGTGATGTGATCCTGTGGGCGGTGCGCTGGTATTGTCGCTATCCGATCAGCTATCGCGACCTTGAGGAAATGCTGGCGGAACGCGGCATTTCGGTCGACCATACGACGATCTATCGCTGGGTCCAGTGCTACGCCCCGGAGATGGAGAAGCGGCTGCGCTGGTTCTGGCGGCGTGGCTTTGATCCGAGCTGGCGCCTGGATGAAACCTACGTCAAGGTGCGGGGCAAGTGGACCTACCTGTACCGGGCAGTCGACAAGCGGGGCGACACGATCGATTTCTACCTGTCGCCGACCCGCAGCGCCAAGGCAGCGAAGCGGTTCCTGGGCAAGGCCCTGCGAGGCCTGAAGCACTGGGAAAAGCCTGCCACGCTCAATACCGACAAAGCGCCGAGCTATGGTGCAGCGATCACCGAATTGAAGCGCGAAGGAAAGCTGGACCGGGAGACGGCCCACCGGCAGGTGAAGTATCTCAATAACGTGATCGAGGCCGATCACGGAAAGCTCAAGATACTGATCAAGCCGGTGCGCGGTTTCAAATCGATCCCCACGGCCTATGCCACGATCAAGGGATTCGAAGTCATGCGAGCCCTGCGCAAAGGACAGGCTCGCCCCTGGTGCCTGCAGCCCGGCATCAGGGGCGAGGTGCGCCTTGTGGAGAGAGCTTTTGGCATTGGGCCCTCGGCGCTGACGGAGGCCATGGGCATGCTCAACCACCATTTCGCAGCAGCCGCCTGATCGGCGCAGAGCGACAGCCTACCTCTGACTGCCGCCAATCTTTGCAACAGAGCCGCTGCTCGTGCCCGCATCATGGGCGAGCGCTTCTTGCGTGATGCGCATCGCAAGCCGCAATTTCCTGAGATTCAAACTGAAGGACTTCGACGCATCCATAAGGGCGTAAGTTCACGCCCTGCGACCATTACTCCACACTGGATACAGGTTGGAGTTATTATCTATATTATTACGTTTTTACAAATATTTAAATGAGATTCCCGAACAACGCGCACTCAACTCTGATGCGGATTCTCAGGCGCGCCAAAAGACCGCATTCGGACGGTCGAATCGGTCGATGACCGAAGCCCTCACGCCAGGACATTGGCCGTGGCCGCCGCAGTGGAAATCCCATCGGCGTCGTCACATCCGGGGCGAGCATTGATTTCAAGCGCCGAGCGAATCACGATGCGAACAACGTCCCGTGGACACGTCCGCAATCGCCGTTCCGGCGTGGCGTACAGGAATCATCGGATAGTTTGACGTGCCTGTGTGTCGTTGTCTCCTTTGATTTGAATGCAGCGAAGCGGAGCGTCGCATTGGTTCATAGTTATGAAATCACCGTTCGTGTCGGGCCGCTGGCCGCCCACCATGCCAACCGACTACTCGCAACAGTCGGTTCTGGCGGTAATCCCGCAGCGGTCCGGTTTGCTCCAGCCCCGCCGAATTGTACTCGGATCTTCATGATGCAGCGGGATCGGTCCGGGGATCGGTAGTGACGAGCCCGAAAAACGTGGCGCCGGCATTGCCTGAAGGATATTGTCGATCTCCCGATAGACGCCTCGCGCTGCCATATGAGGATGGCGCGCCGCTTCGTCCGGATCAAGCACGGGGGCAAAGCAGGCATCGCTGCCTTCCAGCAGTGCGCGCCATTCTTCCCGTGTCCGCATGGCGAATATCTCGCTAAAACGCTGCTTGAGCTCGGGCCAGGCATCACGATCATAGCCGTCGTCAAAACTGCTATCGCCGGCCAACCCCAGCTTTTTGCAAAGCAGCGCATAGAACTTGGGCTCGAGTGATCCGACTGAGATGAAATTCCCGTCGGCGCACCGATAGGTCGAGTACCAGTGAGGGCCGTCAAGGATGCTGCAGCCGCGTATGCTGGCAACCTGGCCGGCGGCCTTCAGGCTCAGGAGCAAGTTCATCATGTGAGCGCTCCCATCGACGATCGCGGCGTCAACCACTTGCCCATTCCCGGTATCCCGGGCGTGCATTGCCGCTGCGAGGACGCCGATGGCCAAATAAAGCGCTCCACCCCCAATATCGCCTACCAGGCTTGGCGGCGCCATTGGCGGTTCACCAGGATGCCCAGCATACCAAAGGGCTCCTGACAGCGCGATATAGTTGATGTCATGGCCGGCCGCTTGGGCGAGAGGTCCCTGCTGCCCCCAACCCGTCATGCGACCGAATACAAGGCGGGGGTTACGCGCTAGGCAAACCTCGGGACCAAGGCCGAGCCTCTCCATCACCCCAGGCCGCATGCCTTCGATCAGTACATCGCCCCTTTGGACGAGATCCAGGACATGCGCGACGCCTTCGGGGGACTTCAGATCCAAGGCAATTACACGTTTCCCGCGGTTCACAATGGCGCCGCTGCCAAGATCGATATTCTCGGAGTTAGGGCTTACGCGTTCAATGACGACGACATCGGCGCCAAGGTCGGCCAACAGCATTCCGCAAAACGGCGCCGGGCCGATGCCCGCAATTTCGAGTATTTTGAGGCCTGCAAGCGGACCAGTTTTCGTCATTCAGGCATACCTGCGTCTGAGACCTTGGCGCTTTGATCCAGGCCGTTTCGCCGCTCCAGATTTCGAGACGGGTTGCAGTCGTGCTGGGCGGCAGTGTCGAAAGTAAGATTGGCAAAATGACCTTGATTCGCCTAATTCATTCTCTGGAGCAATTATTCCTGTGGGGCATGTCCATGCTCGATTCTCGCCTCAAGCATGCCGTCGCGGTTGGTCAGCTTCGTTCCTTCTCCAGGGCAGCGGATGCGGTTGGTGTCACGCAGTCGGCGGTGACCAAGAGTGTCGCTGAACTCGAACGGTATCTTGGCTATTCCCTTTTCCATCGGACCTCACGGGGCGCGATGCCGACAGAGGAGGGACGCGAATTTATCGATCGCGCAGCGCGCTTGCTTGCCGACGCAGCTGAACTACTCGGAGATACAGCCCGCCGCGCCGACGCCTATGCGGGCCCGCTTCGAATCGGACTGTTCCCAGGGTCAATCGACTGGTTGCTCACCCAACCTCTGGTTTCTTTGCTGCGGCGCCATCCGGCAGTGCGCGTCGAAGTCGTTTCGGGCAACAGCGAAAGGGGCGTGCGACTCCTGTCGCGCGGCGATATCGATGTCGCCTTTGGACTTGAAGCGGCCTTTGCACGCTGGCCGGAATTCAAGTGCGAGCGGGTCGCCTCGATCGAAATACTGCCTTTTGTGCGGAACAATCATCCCATTCTGGGGATAAACCCGACCAGCAAGGAGCCGCTGGTCCAGTTCGAATTCGTAGTGCCCTCATCTTCCGAACCCTACACATCGATCATTCAGCAGATGTACGAAAAAAGCGGTAAGCGTCCCGCTGACTGGATCCACATGACAGACTATTTTCAATTGGTTCGACGGATCGTTGCCACATCCGATGCTATCGGGATGGTTGCAAAACAGTTCACCGAGAACTCATGGTTTCGCGCCAATTTCGTGGCCTTGGAGGGAATCGGTTTATTCGATCCATTGACGCTTTGTTATGCTGTGCGTAGCCGCTGGCAGGTAAAACCGGCTGGCCGTGCGCTCGTCAGCCTTGTTCGTCAGGCATGGCGCACCGCACCATCGGATTAACGGCAAGGGGGCGGGGTGCGATCGGAAATCCGCTGCATCCGTCGCGATCAGCTAGAGCATTTCGCGCAGAAGTGGGAACCGGCTTTCCGGCAGGAAATGCTCTAGCAAATTGATCTTGGGCATTTTCCGAGTTGGCGGGTGATTCCACTCGCCTCGAAAATGGCCTAGAAGCTAATCGCCACTTCTCCGCCGATGACGCGCCCCCTGTTTAGCGGTGAAAGGCTTGCACCCGTGCCCCCGAAGGCCGCCGGCAAAGGTGTATCGCCGCCAATCGTCACCTCATTCAGGAGGTTTCGGCCATAGATGGAGAAGCGCCAGTGCTTGTTGTCGGTCGCCAATGTGAGGCTCGCATCGAGCATATCGGCGCCCTGAAGGAAGCCGACGTTGTTGTCGGTGAATGCCGCCTTGTCGCGATGCGTGAAGCTGACACGCGCCGTTGCTGTCCCCAATTCGCCAAGCTGCTGATCATAAGTCAGCCCCACGCCATAGGTCCATGGCGACAGCCTTGGCAATTTGAGCGCACGATCCACATCGTTGATGACGCCATCACCGCTGAGGTCGAACTGGACGTTGCGATACTGGCCATTCACGTAGCCGAGCTGACCCGAAATCACGAGGTTGGACAAAAGAAAAAACTGCCCCTCGGCCTCGACGCCTTTGATTGTGGCGTCGGCGGTGTTCCGTATGACCTGGCTGACGCCAAGCGGTCCGGGCAGGTTGATCTCGCGCTGCAGGTCCTTCATGCGATTGTAGAAGGCCGCCAGGTTGATCCGGTGGCGCCCGAATTGCTTCTTGGCGCCGAGTTCGAAACTGTCCTGGGTCTCTTGATTGAATGGCCCCGGCGGCACAGCGGGATCGGTGTTGCGCAAATTATATCCGCCGCTGCGGAACCCGCGCGTGTAAAGGCCATAAATCTGCGTGTCGTCATCCGGCTTCCACTGAAGGCCGATTTTCGGCGTAAACCCTCGCCATTTTGCCGCGTCGGCGAAATTGGTTGCACAGATCAGCGTGTCTAGATTGCAACCATTTGCGCGCAAGGCCGAGACCCGAACGGCTTTGCGTTCCCAGCTATACCGCGCGCCGAGATTCAAGGTCAGCGTATCGGTGAAATGCCAGTCGGTCGAAGCAAAAATGCCCCATGTTGTCTGGTCTTGCGTACCCCCACCGGAAACGATCCGAGCACCGCCCAAAAGATTCCGCAGCTCGGCGTAACGAAGATCCTGGGAAAAATAGTATAGACCGGTTGTCAATTCGACGTCACCGAACCTTCCGGCATAACGAAGTTCGTCGCTGAGCTGATCCTGGTCGATTTCGAAAAAGGCATGAAAGAAGGACTGTGGTGTTCCATCGATATCAGCGCCCGCGGAGGATCGGAATTTCCGATAGCCAGCGATGTTGGTGAAGACGCCTCCGCCCAGACCGACATCGATGTTGGTTTCCACGATCGCCTGGTCCCATTTGGCATCATAGAAACCTGGGAAATTGATCGAAAACCTGAAGCTGTCGCGGGGAAACAGCGCG
This sequence comes from Porphyrobacter sp. YT40, assembly GCF_006542605.1. Classification (GTDB taxonomy): domain Bacteria; phylum Pseudomonadota; class Alphaproteobacteria; order Sphingomonadales; family Sphingomonadaceae; genus Erythrobacter. The sequence goes on along the minus strand of NZ_CP041223.1, from coordinate 56,783 downwards.
TGACTCTGGACAGGGGCTCCATCGCTTTCGACATCGCCATGCTCATAGCGGAGATCCATTCGGAAGCGGTCGCCACCCTTGAGCGAAAGTGCCGGGCGAATGATAAGGTCATGTGATTTACCGAAGCTGCGATTGTCGAAGCGGTTGCGAAACCAGCCATTGTCGTCGCTGTAGTAGACGGCCAATTTGGCAGCCAAAACGTCATCGACGATAGGTCCGGTAACCGTGCCGCTTACGGTCTTCTTCAGTCCCGTTTCAATGGATAGCTTGGCTTTGGCTCCAAAATCGAAGCTGGGCCGTGTGGTCCGCACAACCACGGCACCGCCGGTAACGTTGCGACCGAAAAGCAAGCCTTGCGGTCCACGCAGAACTTCGATCCCCTCAAGGTCGAAGTTGTCCAGCACGACACCAGCGTTGATGCCGAGGTAAATACCGTCAGTGAAAACGCCTACGGTGGGGTCGATCGATGGGATCGTGCTGTTGATGCCGAGGCCCCGGATAGTGAAATTGGCATAGCCCGGTGCCGTACCCACATCCTCGAGCTGGACGTTGGGAACGTCGTAGCTCAGACTTTGAAGATTCTGGACGAACTTGGCATCCAACTGCGCTTCACCAAAAGCCGTGACCGCCATCGGTACTTTCTGCACGCTTTCGCCATAGCCCTTTTTGGTGGCGGTAACGACAATGTCCTCAGCCAGCGCTTCCGTGGCGCTCCCGGTTTGGTCGTTCGCCTGGGGCGTTGCTTCCTGGGCAAATGCTGTTCCCGAGCACAACAACGCGGCAGACGCCAATAGACATCCTCTCATGGCTGATCCTCTCTTCCCAGGAGATATTGTGTAGTTCATGCCGTTTGGCGGCATTTGAGGGCCGTCGTCCAATTCAATTCGCTGCAGAACTATTCTGGTCTGAGCCCGAAGTTTCTACCATCTACGAGTAGAGCCTTGGGCCGTTTTGATGCCCGTCGCTGGGCGTGATGGCAACAACCGTATTGGGGGCATGCCCCCAATACGGTTTGCCGATTGATCCCGTCGCCATCTCGGCCGGGGTTCGGTTCCCGAGGCTCGAGTGCGGCCGGAAGTGGTTGTAGTCGTGCCGCCAGGCCTCCAGCTCCTGGCGGGCATGAGCAAGGCTGGTGAAGATCGTCTCGTTCAAGAACTCGTCCCTGAGCCGGGCATTGAAGCTCTCGATGAACCCGTTCTGATAAGGCTTGCCCGGCGCGATGTAGTGCCACTCGACATTGCGCTCCTTCGACCAGCGCAGGATCGCCATGCTGGTCAGTTCGGTCCCGTTGTCGCTGACGATCGTATGGGGCCTTGCCATGCGCTCGAACACGGCTGCATCGAGCTCACGCCCGACCCGCGCGCCGGAGATCGACGTATCGGCGATCAGACGCACGCACTCGCGGCTGTAGTCATCGACCACAGCGAAGATCCGGAACCTGCGCCCGCAGGCGAAGGCATCGGACACGAAGTCGAGGCTCCAGCGCTGGTTCACTCCCTGAGGATCGTCATCGGCGCCCGTGTGCCCAAGGCCCGCTTGCGACCACCACGACGGCGCACCTGCAGCCGTTCATCTCGATACAGCCGCCGGAACTTCTTGTGGTTCATGGTCCATCCTTCCCGGCACAGCAGCCAGTGCAGTCGCCGATAGCCGAACCGGCGTCGCTGGCTGGCCAGCTCGCGAATACGCTCGCGCGCCGTGGCATCGTCAGGCCGCCGACTGATGTAGCGCACCATGGTCCGGTCAGCGCCCAGCACCGCGCAGGCCCGGCGTTGGCTCACCTCGAAGACCTCCTGGAGATGAGCCACCGCCTGCCGCCTGGCACCGGGCGCTAGAATTTTTTTGCGCTGATCTCCTTGAGCATGGCGTTGTCGAGCATCGAATCCGCCAGCAGCTTCTTCAGCCGTTCGTTCTCCTGCTCCAGCTGGCGCAAACGTCGGGCATCGGACACCTCAAGCCCGCCATACCTCGACTTCCACTTGTAGAACGTCGCCGAGCTGATCCCGTGACGGCGGCACACGTCCACCGTCGGCATCCCCGCTTCCTGCTCCTTCAAAACAGCGATGATCTGCTCCTCGCTGAACCTGCTCCCCTTCATCTCGTCCGTCTCCTTGTCAGGGCCGGACTCTACTTATCACTGGAGGAAATCTAGGGGCTCAGACCACTTCCTGCTGCTCATCGATATCTGGCGGCAGCACGACGCCATCGGCAGCCCGACGGCCGCTCAAAAATATCATGGTAATTCATCGGGTTGATTACGCTCTCAGCGCCCGTTCTACCGCCTCAAGGCTGTCATTCAGCCCGAGCGGGTGCTCGGCATCCGTGAAGTCGACAATTCTACCCCAGTGCCGGGCGACATCATCGAGCGTGAACGCCCTGTCCGCTCCGAAGGCGTGCCCAAGCGCGCGCTCCCACCTAAGCTTGGCGATATAGCCGGCTCCAACTTCAAAAAGCCCTTTGGTTTCGCTGCAATTCTCGTGCGCAAGCCAACCGACCAATGGACTGATCGCTTCCGCTCTGAGATTGGCGAGAAACTCTTGTGGAAAGGCAGTCGCGGTCATACGCGATGCGGCGATTGGGGCGATCGTATTAACCTGGATGTTTCTGGACCGCCCCTCCTCCGCCAGCGCGTTCGCAAGCCCCAATATTCCGAGCTTGGCTGCGGCATAGTTGGCCTGACCGAAGTTGCCGTAGATTGCGGCTGCAGACGTGGTCATGACGATGCGGCCATAGCCCTTGTCGCGCAGTATCGGCCATGCTGCCTGCGTCACTGCCCGCGTCCCATTCAGATGGACCCGCTGAAGCAGTGTCCAGTCTTCGTCGGTCATTTTGTGGAAGCTCACATCGCGCAGGATGCCGGCATTGTTGATGACGACGTCAACGGTTCCGAAGTTGTCAACCGCGGCTTGGATGATCAGCGCGCCCTCCTCGACCGACGCATAATTTGCCACCGCCTGACCGCCCGTGGCTCGAATTTCGTCGACCACATTGTCAGCGGCTGTGGAGCAGCTGCCGCTCCCTTTCTCGTCGCCACCCAGATCATTCACCACCACCTTGGCTCCGCGCCCGCCAAACATCAGCGCGTACTGGCGCCCAAGTCCGCCTCCGGCTCCGGTCACAACCACTACCCTGCCATCGAAACGAAGCTCTTCGTCCATCGCTTGTCTGCCTCTTTTACCTGAGCGACGCATCTGCGCATTTGATCCTGTGCGAGTCAGGCACGCGGCTCCATTTCCGTCGACGCTGTCGTTTTCGTCTGAGCCTTACCGAAAGGCTTGAATGCCGGTCAGGGCGCGCGAAACAACAAGCTTTTGAATCTCCGTCGTGCCATCGGGGATGGGGCAAATGATCGCCTCACGCACCAGCCGCTCAACGATGAATTCGCGGGTGACGCCGTTGCCGCCATGGATCTGAAGCGCATCGCGCGTCGCTTCGATCGCCATTTCGGTGGCGTACCACTTGGCCATCGAGCATTCCGTCTCTGCGCGCGTGCCCGCCTGGACGAGGGATATTGCCCGGTGCGTCAACAGACGGGCTGCGTCGATCTTGGTCGCCATGATGGCGATCTTGTCGGCGATCAGCTGATGGCCGGCGATCTTCTTGCCATGCTGCGCGCGATCGCGAGCGTACGCGATCGCCTCATCCATTGCTCGCCGTGCGATGCCGATACTCCACATCGCCATATGGCAGCGGGCAATCTCGAACACTTGCAACGTATTGCGCAATCCATCGCCGACCCGGCCGATCGTGTTTGCCACCGGTACGCGGCAATCGGACAGGAATATCTGTGCAGTCGATTGGCCGTTGAGCGCCATCTTCTGGATATCGCGCACCTCATACTCACTCTCGTCACGATCGACCAGGATGTGAGTGACTTCATTTTCGCCAGTCTTGCACGTACAGATGAAGATGTCCGAGTAGGCTCCGTTGGTGATCCAGGTCTTTTCGCCATTGATGACCCAGAAATCGCCGTCTCGTACGGCGCGTGTCTTGATGGCGGCGACGTCCGAGCCGACATCGGGCTCCGAGATGCCGAGCGAAACGAACTTCTCGGCCGCGACGAGGTCGGCAAGATAGCGTTGCTTGATCGTCTCCGGGGCGAAGCGGCGGATGAGTTCTGCGCCAACCGCGTTGATGAAGCCGGGTATGGCCACATCGAGCGAGGAATAGGCGATCTCCTCGAAAATGAGCAGATGAGTGAGCCATCCCATATCAAGCCCGCCCCATTGCTCCTGATGCGGTGCGGTAATATGGCCATAGCCGGTCAGTGCTTGAGTCCATTCCTTCATGAGCGGTTTGGGGATGAATCGCTCCCCATGCCGGCGGATTTCCGGCTCAAGCTTGTTGTCGAGAAAGCGGCGGACGGTTTCCACCGCCATGCGTTGTTCATCGGACAGCTCAAAGTTCATATCGTGACCCCGTGTTTCCCTAGGCGCGCTCTGACAACTACCGGCCCAGGATCGTGACGGCGACCACCGCCTCTTCCACCCCGATGAAACCTCCGCCGTTCTGCGCGATCGCGAACCGGGCATTCGGAACCTGTCGATCTTCCGCCTCGCCGCGCAATTGCAGCGCAAGCTCGTAGATTTGGCCGAGCCCGGTGGCGCCGATCGGATGTCCCTTGCATTCAAGCCCGCCCGACGTGTTTACCGGAATACGCCCACCCAGCGCCGTCTCACCGCGCTCTGCCGCGAGTCCGCCCTCGCCAGGCGGCGTCAGGCCGAGCGCCTCGATTTCAATGATCTCGCCAACCGCCGTGGCGTCATGCACCTCCGCGACGCCAATATCTTCTGGCCCCACGCCGGCCATCGCATAGGCCCGGTTCGCCGCAAGGCGGCTGACATGGTGGTCATAATCAAAGGGATCGCGCGCGGCGCCGGTTTGCAGCACAGACGCCAGGATTCTTAGCGCCCTGTCCGGGGCTGCCGACAGTTTGCGCCGACCGGCTTCGCTGCAGATGATCGCAGCGGCGGCGCCGTCGCTGATCGGGGAGCACATCGGCAGTGTGAACGGGTAAACGATCGGAGGCGCAGCGAGTACACTTTCGACGGTATATGGGAGGCGATACTGGGCAAGCAGATTGCGCGTCGAATGCATGTGATTTTTCGCCGAGACGGCCGCGATTTGCGCTTGCGTCGAGCCGTAGGTCTTCATGTGCGCGCGTGCCATCGCGGCGTATACATCCATGAAAACGCTGTAAGGCTGACTCGATGTCGTTCCTTCCGGAACATCGACGCCATTGCCCATGGCCAGCAGCTGCGCGCGGCCCGACTCGGTTTCATGCACGTCCCAAGCGCCATCGAATGCACTGAACATGAGCGCCTTGTCGGGCGAGTACATCTTCTCCGCGCCGAGCGCGAGTACGACATCCGCTGCCCCCGATCGAACATAGGCGGCGGCCATGTGCAAGGCCGTGGAAGCCGTCGCACATGCGTTTTCGACATTCACCACGGGAACGCTTGAGATGCCCATCGCTCGCGCCACGATTTCGCCGCGGATCATGTCCTGGCCCTCCATATGCCCCTGGACGCAATTGCCGAAGAAGATGGCTTCGACATCGCCGGCGGTGCATCCTGCGTCGGAAAAGGCCTGCGACGAAGCTTCGGCGCAGAGCATTTTCAGGCTCTTGTCGAACTGTTTTCCGAACGGGGTCATCCCAACCCCCATGACGAATATGTCGGTCATTCGTTGATCCATTCTTCCAATGTGTTCCGCATCCGATCAGGTCTCACCGGTCGGAAAAATCGGGCTTCCGCTTCTCCCGGAATGCCGCCAGTCCTTCGACAATGTCGTTGGACAAGGCGTAAGCAGCCATGGCTTCGAGTTCCTGACGCAGCCCGACTTCGAGCGAGCTATCCTGCGCAGCGCGGACTAGCTGCTTCATGTAGGCGAGCCCTGGCCGGCTCTTTTCTGCAAGAGATTCTACCAGCGCTTGCGCTGCCGCAATGAGATCCTCGGGAGCAACCAGTTGGGTCACGAGTCCGGCTTCCTTCATCTCGGCAGCCGAGATGGTCCCGCCGGTCATCATCAGATGTTTCGCACGCGCTTCGCCGATCTTCCTAGGGAGTCGAACCGACCCTCCACCGCCGGGCAACAGGCCGTAATTTGCATGGGCGTCGCCAAATCTGGCCGGGTGCGCGGCAATGACGAGATCACAGCACAACACCAGTTCCAAGCCGCCGGCGAGCGTAAGGCCGTTGACCGCCGCAATTATCGGAAGGCGCGACGTCTCGATCCTGTTAAAAGCCTGACCGAGCGGCGGCAGAAACAGATTTAAGCGTTCGGCGAGAGTTTGTCCGCCTGTTCCATCGCCAATTGCGAGCAGATCCGCGCCAGCGCAAAACGCCCGTCCGGCGCCGGTAAGAATGCAAGCGCGCACCGTCGCATCTGCTTCCGCTGCCTCGATCGCTGCGGCGAGTTCCTCGGCCAAAGCCAACGACAGACTGTTCAACGCTGCCGGCCGGTTGAGGGTCACCCAAAGCGCTGGGCCGCGTTGCTCAACCAGGATGTATTCATAGTCCATTGCAGTCTCCCGCGCGCCGGCAGGCGGTCACCGGAATAGAGGATGTGGCTAGGATGGCTGCGTCGGTCATGCCCCCGAAATGCGCCGGTCCTGGCCCGCCCAATAGGGCTCTCGAAGCTTTGAACGAAGCACCTTTCCGACATTGCTCAACGGCAGTGGCTCGGCGGTAAAAACGACCTTGCTTGGCTTTTTTGCGGAGCCCAGACGCTGGCGCACCAAATCTATTATCTCGGTCTCCGTGATTTGTGCTCCGGGCTTGACACGCACCATTGCAAGCGGCGTTTCACCCCATTTTTCATGGGGCACGCCAAAGACCGCGACCTCGAGTACACCGGGATGGTCGGCAATTACGTTTTCGATTTCGGTGGGATAGATATTGAAGCCGCCTGACACGATCATGTCGTTGTTGCGATCGAGCAGATACAAAAATCCGTTTGTGTCGATCATGCCGACATCGCCGGTTTTGACCCAGCCATCTTCCATGCGCCGGGCGGTTTCCTCCGGATCGTTCCAGAATTCCTCCATCTGGCCATTTTCGAACCGTGCGACGATCTCGCCGGGCTCGTTTGGTCCCAGCACCTTTCCGTCCTCGTTACGGATTTCGATATCGGCGCCACTCATGGGACGTCCGACCGCCCGAATTGGGGCAGAACCTTCAAATTCGCCGAACCACTCGTTGGGCCCCATAGACGCGATGGGCAGGATTTCGGTCTGTCCATAGGCCGAATGAAGAACATGATTCCCGAATATCTGGCACGACTTGCGAAGCGTCGGCTCGGAGATCGGCGCTGAAGCACTCAGCAGAAACTTCAAATTCGGAAAGTGGCGGCCATATGCCCCGTCGTGATGCACTATGGCATTGAGCATGGTGGGGGCTACAAAGGCATGGCTGATCCGTTCCTGCTCGAGAGTGTCAAGAAAGGACGCTGGATCGAAGCCGTCCATCATCACGTTGCGGGCGCCGCAATACCAGGCCGGCACGAACAGGAAGCCCGATGCATGGGACAACGGGCCGACATGCAGAATGGCATCCCCTGGAGCCACTTGGGGGCCGATGCTCAAAAATGCGGCGGAGATCGTCATCCATGAACGGTGCCGATAGGCAACGCCCTTGGGTTTGCCCGTCGTGCCGCCGGTGTGGCGGATGACACAATAGTCCTCCGGCGCGACGACGGGATCGGGATCCCGGTCCGAGGCTGTCGCCAACCAATTCTCATAGTTGTGATCGCGGATAATGATCCGCTCAAGCGTCGGAGCTTGGGCATCCAGCCCCGCCAACTCCGAAGCCAATGCCTCATCGACCAGCGCCAACCGAGATCCGGTACTCGCGATCATATGGGCGTGCGCTTCACATCGGTTGCGCGCATAGAGAGGAACACGCGTATAGTTTCCAATGGCAGCCGCCAGTATGATGTCGGCGGCCTCGATGGAGTTCTTCTCCAGCGTAGCAATCCGGTCACCCGGTTGAAGGCCGCACTCCGCAAGAGCATTTGCGAGCTTCACGCCGCGCAACCAGGCTTCCGAGAAAGTCAACCGCCTGTGGCCGTGAACGAGAGCCTCTTGCTGGGCGAAATAACGTGCGGCGCGACGTATTTGCGTACGGACGTCCATCAGCCGCGCTCCTCTAAGGCGCTCGCCCACAATGGCGCAGTCGACACATAATAAACTGACATGCGATAGGCCTCTCCGGACTTCTTTTCGTAAGCATCTGTGTCTGCAGCATTGATCCAATCGTCCAATTCAATATTCTGCGATGCTATTCTTGCTGCTCATATTATCGTGCCGGATCATGTCGGCGGCTTTCTCGCCGATCATGATGCAGGTTGCATTGGTGTTGCCGTTGACGATTGATGGCATGATCGAGGCATCGGCCACGCGGATATTTGCGAGGCCGTGAACGCGCAGGCGGTTGTCGACCACCGCCATCTCGTCGGTGCCCATCTTGCATGTTCCCACCGGATGATAAGCATGATTGGCTTCTGCCCGGATATAGGCGTCGATCTCTTCATCAGTTTCAAGGTAGCGGTCAGGATAGAGAGGCCGTTTCATCATCGCCTTCATGCGATCCGAATGCAGGATCTCCTGCACGACACGGAAGGCATTGCGCAACGTCTTGAGGTCGTCGGGATGACTCAAGAGATTGAGGTCTATCTTGGGATCGGATTCGGGGTTTGAGTCATGTAAGGCAACCCAGCCGCGGCTCTTTGGGCGCCCAATATTGAGAATGATCGTATAGCCCCATTTCGTCATCAGCTTGTAGTCGCGCGCATGGTCGCGATAGGCGAGCGGCACGACATGGACCTGGCAATCCGCCCGGTTCTGCCCCGGCGCGGATCGCAAGAAACCGCCTGCAGCCGTGGGCGGCGATGCCAGCCAGCTTTTCCTTTGCGTGAGATACTGGAATAGGTCTCGCACGGTCTTGATCGCGCCAACGACATTGAGTGCGATCCCGAGCCGCTTCTTCGACTGGTAGACCAGCATCAGGTCAGGATGGTCGTGAAGATTCTGGCCGACACCGGGAATATCATGAATCACTTCGATTCCATGCTTCTCCAACTCATCACGCGGTCCGATACCGGAAAGCATCAACAGTTGGGGCGAATTATAGGCGCCGCCGCTGACAATGACTTCCTTTTCGCACGGGATCGTCTTCAACTGCCCGTCCTGGGAATACTCGACTGCCACCGCGCGGTTGCCCTCAAACCTGATACGATGGACGCGGGCATGTACTTCGACGCGGAGGTTGCCGCGCCTGCCCATCACCGGATCAAGGTAACACGCCTTCACGCTGGCGCGCTTCCCGTCCTTCACGGTAAACTGATAGATGCCGACACCTTCCTGGCTGGCCCCATTGAAGTCCGGATTGGCTTGATGGTCCAGTCCAGTCGCCGCCTCGATGAAAGCATCATAGACATCGAATTCGCGCTTGCCGTTGGATACGTGAAGCGGTCCCGACGAGCCGTGAAACTCATCCTCACCGCGCTCATTATTCTCAGCCTTGCGGAAATAGGACAGGACATCGTTGTAACCCCAGCCGTCGTTGCCGAGTTCGGCCCAGTGGTCGAAATCCGACCGGTCGCCGCGGATATAGACCATCCCGTTCATACCGCTCGATCCACCCAGCATCTTCCCGCGCGGATTGTAGAGGCGGCGGTCGTTGAGCGCCTTTGAAGGGTCGGTGTTGAACCGCCAGTTGAGCGTATTGATCCGATAGTCTTGGATCAGCGCCGCAAAAGCGCCGGGCGTGGACACAAGCGGCGAGGTGCCTGGGCCGCCTGCCTCGAGCAGGCAAACGGTGACATCGGGGTCCTCGGACAACCGGCTGGCGATAACGCCGCCCGACGACCCACCTCCAATAATTACATAGTCAGCCATTTGCTTCCCTTGTCATTCGACCCATGCTGGCGACCCGGCGTCATGCAACATGCCAGCATCAACCGCCGCAGCCACGTCAGAGGATCTTTTCGAAGATGTTGAGTAGTCCTTCGGTCTTGCTCGAATAGGGTGGCAGAAGTTGACCAAGCAGGCTGAGTTTCGGCTGAGAGAACACCGGCTTGTAATGAGTGAAGCGCTCGAAACTGGCGACGCCGGTATAGGCACCGATGCCGCTCTGTCCGATGCCACCGAAAGGCAGCCGGCGCTGGAAGACGTGCATGACCGTGCCGTTGAGAGTCACGCCGCCAGCGTGCGTTTCGGAAATGATCTTGCGCCGTTCCTCACTTTCGTCGCCAAAATAATAGAGCGCCAGCGGGCGCTCATGCCGGTTTACGTAGCGAATGAGATCGTCTTCGGAGCGATATGGCATGATCGGCAGGATCGGTCCGAAAATCTCCTCCTGCATCATCGCCATGTCATCGGTAACGTCGAGAACCGCCAACGGCACGATCCGATGCCGTTCAGGAAGCGTTCCATCGCCGTTGTCCGAGAGGTTGAGCACCGTCGCGCCCTTGGCTTCGGCATCATCGAGCAAACCTTGGAGCCGCGCGAACTGTCGGTCATTGATGATACTGGTGAAATCGGGGTTGCTTGCCGCGTTGGGGTAGCATTTGGCAACCTGAGCGCGGAGTGCGGCGACGAAGCTTTCCATCTGATCGACATGGACGAAGGCATAGTCAGCGGCGATGCAGGTCTGGCCGGCGTTGAGCAGCTTGCCGAACACTAAGCTTTCACAGACTTGTGCAAGCGATGCACCCTTGCCCACGATGGCAGGGCATTTGCCGCCAAGTTCCAGAGTAACAGGTGTAAGGTTGGCAGCCGCCGCTTCATAGACTTTGCGGCCAACCGCGGGTGAACCGGTGAAGAGAATATGGTCGAAAGGTAGGGCCGTCATCGCCTGTGCCATGTCGGGCCCGCCCTGGACAATCGCGAATTCCTCTTCGGCGAAATACCGGCGCACAAGCCGCTCGCTGGCTTCGGCGGCGTTGGCGGAAACTTCGCTCGGCTTTGCGATCACGCGGTTGCCGGCCGCCAATGCACCGGCCGCGCCAACGAATATGGTGCCGAGCGGATAGTTCCACGTGCCGAGAACGCCCACCACACCTAGGGGCTGGGGGACCAGGCGCGATGAACCGGGAAGGCCGAAGATGTCAGTCTTCACCCGCCGCGGCCTCAGCCACGTCTTCAGATTGCGGCGCGCAAATTTAATTTCCGATATGCCAAGCATCAGGTCGAGCAGGATAGTCTCGTAGCGGGATCGAATGCCGAAATCGGCGGCAACGGCATCGACCAATTCGTCTCTGTGCTGCTCAAATATCCGGCCAAGGCGCCCGAGCAGGTCCATGCGTTCTTCGTAGCTGCGCGAAACCTGCTCACGCGTCCCTTCGCGTTGGGTCGCGAAAATTCGTTCCAGCTCAGTTCTGTTCCAAGACGCATCCACGTTAAATCGTCCGGAGGCGCGCCGGCCGCTCGGCGCTGCTCGCCTGGGCGGTGCTTTCAGCTGCGCCGATCTCAGTGATCGCAGCGCGCTCGATTCTGTACGCCGTGCCGATGAATGAGGGACCGTTGCCGGTGGAACGCATCATGGAAGCTCCTCGGTCTGAAAGTCAGGTCGAAAAATCGGGGGCAGCGGGCGGGAGAGGATGCCCGCCGCCCCCGTCGCAGCAGCGATCAGAACTTGACTGTCGCTTCGACGCCATAAGTGCGCGGCATGCCGCGGTTCAGATAATCGTAGCCGAACACGTTCAGGTTGAGGCCGTAGGTGTAGTAATATTTGTCGAACAGATTCTTCGCCCACAAGCTAACCGACATATTGTCGTGCGCATAGGTTAATCGCGCATTGGCGAGCCAGTAGCCCGGATTTGCGCATGTAATCGCCTTACCCGCGAGCGTTATGTTCGATCCCGCTGGGGGTGTATCGCACGGTGTCTGCCCATAATTCTTGAACGGATCAAAATAGTACTTGCCCATGTAGGACGCATCACCGCGCAAGGTCAGCTTGTTGGTGCCGTCATCGATCATATCCCAGTCGAATCCGGCCTGGAACGTAACCTCCGGCGCGTTCGGGAAGGGATTGCCGTTGACGTTCAATGTCGGGCTTGCCGGGTTTGCCGGATCGATCACATTGCCTTTGTACTTGCTGTTGAGATAGCCCAGCGAAGCATCGAAACGCAACGTATCGGCCACCTGCCAGGCGAGTTCGGCCTCGCCACCGAACAGGCGACCATTGGCGCTGCGCGTGAAGGTTGTAGCGCCAACCACCTGCGTTACTTGGTGATTCGAATACTCGTAGTAGAAGCCCGCGAGGTTAAGTTGGACGCGGCGATCGAACAGCCGGGTTTTGAGCCCCGCCTCATATGCATTCACCTTTTCAGGCTGGATATAATAGACTTGATTGACGCCCTGATAGGCAAGCCCGTTGAAGCTGCCGCTGCGGTAACCGCGACTGTACTGGAGATAGCCCATGATATCATCGGCGAACTCATAGCTGACATTGATACGGCCGGTTAGCCTGTTTGCCTTTTCGCGCTGCTCAAGCGGCGCGAGATTGGGGTTGTATGGATTGCTGTAGGGGATCAGGTTGACAACCGGCGTCGTACCGTCGAGCGCATAGAGGAAAGTGCTGCCGTTAAGGTAATTGACCTTATCCTGGGTGTAGCGTGCACCCACCGCCACGGTCAGCCGCTCGGTCGTTTTCCAGGTTACGTCGCCGTAGATCGCCTTCGAGGGGCGCGACACGTCAAAACGCTGTTCGCCGAGGATCGGGGTGAACGGAGGCGCGCCTGCCCCGGCGCAGCCCGCCGAAAAGCTACCCCCCATGCCGCCATTGCCCGTATTATTGATCGCGATGTCGGTCTGGAGTGCAATCAGCGAGCGTGCATCAAGGAAGCCGTTGGGATTGATCTCGATCGCGTCGCAGAATCCGGCATCGCCAGGCCCCAACGCCGGATTGGCGGCAAAGGCTGGGATATAGCGGATCGCGTCGGGCGTTCCGATTGCGGCGTTATTGTAGCTGCCCGGAAGACCGGCGCCAAGCAGCAGCGGCCTCAGCGCCCCGAAAAAGTCCGGGTAGTTGACCGTCTTGACCTTGTCCCTGCCATAATAAAGGCCGGCAATGATATCGAGGCGGTCGTTCGAATAGCTGAAACGCAGATCCTGGTTGAAATTCTTGCTCGTCGACGTGAGGCCGATCGAGCAGAGATCGGCTGGGCCGCCATCGCAATCATCAGGATTGTTGATATAGTCGCCGGTGTCGTAGCCGGTAATCGAGGTGACGGAGAATTGGTCGCTGACATCCCATTTGATGTTGAGGGCTATCCCTTTCGACTTGCTGATGTTCTTACCTACCCGATCAACTGCGACCTCATTGTCACGCAGCAACCGCCCGCCTAGGAAAGGTTGCGGATCGTAACGCGAATAGCCGAGCGCATCCTGCCCGCCCGCGAGTTGACCACCTGCATAGGGCGCGGTGCCCCATGGATCGTCCTTCGCGGCATAGAGCTTCAAATTGATGTCGAGATCGGGATCGGGCCGGAAGCGGATCGAGATGCGACCGCCGATCGTATCGGTGGTCCCTAGGTCGCGCTCATTCCCAGGCAGTACATTGCGCTGCCAACCATCCCCTTTTGCAAAAGTACCGGCGACGCGGACGCCCAAGATGTCGGGAACCAGCGTCGCTTCAGCGGCGCCCTGCACCGTGAAAGTGTCGTAATTGGCATAGCCGGCGGTCAGATAGCCATTGGCCTCTCCCAGATCCGGCTTGCGCGTGAAGAAGCTGATCGCGCCACCCGTGGTGTTGCGACCGTAGAGTGTTCCTTGCGGTCCGCGCAGTACCTCGACCCGGTCGATGTCATAGAGTTGCAGGCCATGGCTCGCCCGGAAGCTCTGATAGACTTCATCGACATAGACGCCAACCGGCGACGCAGTGGAGGCGGAAAATTCGTTCGCCACTGAAATCCCGCGCAGCGAGAAATTCGGTTGGGTGCGACCATAGGGAGTGGTGACTTGCAGGCTGGGGGTCGCGCCCATCAAGTCTGAGGTCTCCGTGATGCCGCGCGTGCGCAGCGTCTCGCCGCCTATGGCGGAAACGGCGGCCGGAACATCCTGCAAATTCTGTTCGCGCTTCTGCGCCGTGACGACGATTGTCTCAAGGCCACCTTCCTGCGCCTCGGGCTTTTCGCCCTGCGATGCAGCGTCCTGGGCATGTGCCGGCACTGCAAGCGCACACGCGATCGATAGCGCGGTGGCACAAAGCAAATTTGTCCTAAAGGCTGTGACCATGACTGCCCTCCCCACGGCATTTTTTGATTTGGCGCCATTTGCCGCGCCTTGGGGCTCATCGTCCAATTCAATTTGTTGGCGAACTATTCCTTCCACTCATTGATTGAGGATTGTTGAGCCTGCACCGGCGACGTCTCGTGGCGGAGCAAATGACCCCATACACTTCATTGGAATAGTCACGCTGAGCGCGCCCAGCGGGACGGATGCGCGCGCGCGAGGCGTTCCAATCCAGCTTTTCCAAACGGTGTATCGGTGTAATCGGCGGTGCCAACGGTTTTCCCTTGCCGAGTAGCAAAGGAAATCAGCTATTCGGGTGACCGTGAATGCACCATCTCTGTCGCCGTGAGCGGCGACAGCGCGCCTTGAAAGCAGCCCCGTCGACATCCGCGTATACGGGCTGTGCATTGTGCCGTTGTTGGATCATGAAGATGAGGTACGAATTCATCTGGCGATACGGATTCTCAGGCACGCCAAAGGGCCGTGTCTGGACGGCCGAATCGGTCGATGACCGAAGCCCTCATTCGCTTGCTTCCTGTGCACGGCTCAGAAGGCGACGCGGTCACTGCCCTTGAGACCGAGGATTTCCCTCGCTTCGGCGGGGCTCGCGGGTTCGTGACCCATTTCGGCGAGGATGCGCTTGATCTTCTCGACCTGCTGGGCATTCGAAGCCGCAAGGACGCCGCGTTCGATGAAAAGGCTGTCCTCGAGCCCGACGCGGACATAGCCGCCGAGCAACGCCGCCTGCGTCAGAAAGGGCATCTGGTGCCTACCCGCGGCGAGCACCGACCAGCGGTAATTGCCGCGTCCGAAGAGGCGATCGGCGGTTTCCTTCATATAATGAAGATTTTCGAGATCGGCACCGATGCCGCCCAATATGCCGAAGATCATCTGGACGAAGAAGGGTGGCTTCACCAGGCCGCGATCGACGAAATGGGCGAGATTGTAGAGATGGCCGACGTCATAGCATTCATGCTCAAATTTGGTACCCGCCTCCGCCATCGTCGTGAGGATCGTCTCGATATCGCGGAAGGTGTTGCGGAAGATATAGTCGTCGGAGCCGGTGACATAGTCCTTCTCCCACGCGTATTTCCAGTCGGCGATGCGCTTCGCGGCGGGGAAGAAGGCGAAATTGAGCGAGCCCATGTTGAGCGAGCAAAGCTCGGGCTTGAAACGCGCAGAGGCGGCGAGGCGCTCGGCGACCGGCATGGTGGCCGCACCGCCCGTCGTGATGTTGATGACGGCGTCGGTGCGCTGCCGGATCACGGGCAGGAAGCGGGCATAGACCTCGGGATCGCCGGTCGGCCTACCGTCCTCGGGGATGCGGGCATGGAGATGCAGGATCGCCGCGCCCGCTTCGGCGGCGGCGATCGACTGCTCGGCGATCTCCTCGGGCGTGACCGGGAGCGCGTCCGACATCGTCGGCGTGTGCGCCGATCCCGTCACCGCGCAGCTGATGATGACCTTGTTGCTCATGGCCAGACTCCATTCAATCGTCGAGGACGGCGACCGCGCGGGTCCAGCCTGCCGAAGCGCCTTTGATCTTGGTCGGGAAACACATCACGGTGAATCCGGAGGATGGAAGCGCTTCGAGATTATGCAGCTTCTCCAGATGGCAATAGCCGATTTCCCGACCCGCTTTGTGCCCCTCCCAGATCAGGTCGGCATTCCCGGTTTCGGCATATTTCTGCGCCGTGTAAGTGAACGGCGCGTCCCATGACCATGCATCGGTCCCTGTCACCCGGACACCGCGCTCAAGCAGGTGAAGCGTGGCTTCGCGGCCCATTCCACACCCCGCGTTGACATAGTCATCCGTGCCGTAGGCCGAACCGGCCCGCGTGTTGATGACCACGATGGTCAGCGGGCTGAGCTTGACGCCGATCCGATCGAGTTCAGCCCGAACATCCTCGGCGGTCACCACATAGCCATCGGGGAAATGCCGGAAATCGAGCTTGACGCCTGGTTGGCAGCACCAGTGGAGCGGAACCTCGTCGATCGTGATCGCCCGCTTGCCCCCATCCATCGTCGAATGAAAATGGTAAGGTGCGTCGAGATGCGTGCCGTTGTGCGTGATCAGCTCGACATGCTCGATCGCCCAGGCCTCGCCATCGGGCAGGTCGCTGGCCGTCATTCCGGGGAAGAAGGCCAGCATCTGTTCTCGTGTATCATCGTGCCCGAAATATCGGACCCGTGGACGAAAGGCCGCCGGATCCGATACGATATCATTCTCGATGGGCATCGAAATGTCGATGATGGACTCGGCGGTGGGAATCGTGATCATGAGAATATATTCCCGGCTAGAACTTATACCCGATGGTCACGCCATAGGTTCGCGGCTCCTCGAGGAAGCCGTTGACGCCAAATCCCACGATGCTGGAGCTGACAAAGGCGTTTGAGATGTACGTCTTGTTGGCGAGATTCTTGCCGTAGACGGTCACGCTCCAGCGATCGCCCGGATCGGTGTAGATCAGCGAGGCATTGAGCTTGGTCTTTGCCGGCTGCGACACCTGCGGAACGTTGAAGGCACTGAAATAGACCTTATCGACCCACAAGACCTCTCCGCGAAGGGCAAAGGATCCATGGTCCGAGCGCACGGTATATTGTGCCATGGCGTCGACCGTCCATTTGGGGGCTTGCGGCAGGCGGTTGCCGGCGTTGTTGAAAGCCGGTGCGCCGGTCGCCGGGTCGACGGTGCGCCCGTCACCTCCGGGTCGCGCGGGATCGATACTGATGAAACTGTCGAACTTGGCGTTGAGATAGGAGCCGGTCAGACCCAGTTCTAAGTCGGGCGTGGGGCGCGCGCGCAACTCGAGCTCGGCACCGTAGATCGTCGCTGTCGCCGCATTCTCCAGCGCGAGTGACGCGTTGACCACCTTGCCGACCTGGAGATCCTTGTAATCATAATAAAAGCCGGCAAGATTTATGCGGAGCCGCCGATCGAGGAATTCCGATTTCAGGCCCCCTTCATAGGCCGTGACCTTCTCCGGCTTCACGGGCGGCTGCACGCCGCCGACATTGTAGGTGCCGCTTTTGAAGCCTCGCGAAACCGAGGCGTAGAGCAAAGCGTCGGGCGTGATTTGATACTCGAGCGCCACTTTCGGCGTGAAGGATCGGAAGGTCTTGTGCGGTTGGCAGGTCGGGACCGATGGGATATCGGCTCCGCACTGGGCGAGCGGCGCGACGGGATTGGCGGGCGAATAGGGTCGCGCGAGGTCGAACTGAAGCTGTTCGGAAATGCCTTTTCGCTCGATGCTGTAACGGCCACCGACGACGAGGTGAATCTCCGGGGTCAGATTGTAGGTCGCTTGCCCGAAGATGGCGCCGGCATCAGTCTCGAGACGCCCGCCGGCATAATAGCCCTGGCGGATGACGCCGGGACCGCCGAAGCCAATATCATTGTAGGGAATGATGATCGCGCCGGCGTCATTTTCGTGGAAATAAAATGCCCCCAGCAGCCATCGGAACCGGTCGGATTCGGACGAGAGCTGAAACTCCTGGCTGAACTGTTTGTCGTCTTCGTTCTGGAAGATCGGCGCGAGACGAAAACTGGTGGAATCGAGGTCCGATCCGGTAATGTATTTCGTGCTGCGATAGGCCGTGATCGACTTGGCTGTGACGCCGCCGAATCGATATGCAATCTCGCTGCTGACACCCCAGATCGTGCGCCGGTTGAACGGATCGGCTTCGTTTGCGATATCGCGCGGATTGCTTGCGGTGACGCCGCCGAACTGAATGCCGAAAGGTGTGATTGTCTGGCCGCTGGCAGTCTGGCCCGCGGGTCCGAAATAATGATAGCCGTTCGCGTTGTCATTTTCTCGATGATAGTCGGCGATCAGAGTGATGGTGAGATCGTCGGCGGGTAAAAGCTTCAGCGTACCACGGATCGAACGGGCATTGGTGTCGTCGATCCTAGTGCCGGTCGTGATGTTTCGGCCATAGCCGTTGCGGTCGTCCGTCGAGAAAGCGATCCGCGCGAGCACTTTATCAGAGACAATCGGGCCGCTGACGGCGCCGTCGAACGCCAAACGACCATAGTTGCCGACCGTGACATCGCCATAACCCGAAAACGTGTCGGTGGGCTGGCGCGTTATGAGGTTGATTGAGCCGCCGGTCGCGTTGCGGCCATAGAGCGTGCCCTGTGGCCCGCGCAGAACTTCCACGCGATCGACGTCGTAGAATGCGCTGAGCGCTGCGGCGCCGCGCGAAATGAACGCGCTGTTGAGGTGGAAAGCGATACTTCCCTCGGCGCCGGTGCTGAGGTTGTCGAGGCCGATGCCGCGCAGCGAGATTCTCGCGACGCCGAGCTGCTGGCCGAGGTTGAGATTGGGGACGGCGGCCTGCAGACCCTCGATGCTGTTGATGCCCGCCTTCGCGAGGTCATTGCCGGATAGGGCCGTCACCGCGAGAGGAATTTTCTGCACCGACTCGCTGCGCTTCTGCGCAGTCACGATGATGTCCTGAAGACCGGCGCCCTGATCCTGTGCGGCGGGCGTCGATACGGCCTCCGGCTGCGGAGTGCTCGCAGCCGATGAAGCCGGCTCAGTCTGTGCGTAAGCGCTTGTGCCAACGACCGCAGGCAAAAGAAGTCCGATCCGCGCGGCGCGCGGCCAAAGCTTATCCATTTCGTAATCCCCTCCTCGTTGGACGCCGACGCGGTTCATGCGGCGCCTTTGGTTTCCTACCCCGCTATGCGGCCAGGTTCTGGCGCGCGGTCTCCTCCATCTCTGCCATTGCCGTGGTGTTGGGCGGCGGAACGAGCGGACCGCGACGCAGGGCCTGCTCCATGATCCGCTCGCGCGAGCCCTCCGCCATGCGGAGCAACTGCTTGAAGTCGACGCCAGTCAAGCGACCGTGGCGCTTCACGACCTCGCCGCGCAGGACCACCGTATCGATGTTGGAAACGTTAGCCTGCAGCACGACCGCGCCCACCATGTCGTTCAGCGGCATGAGGTTGAAGTCGTTGGGCGCGATGAGAACGATATCGCCATCCTTGCCCGGCGTGAGCGATCCCGTGCGATGATCAAGACCCATCGCTTCCGCGCCGTTGATCGTCATCCACGCGATCGCGTCACGTACCTTGAATGGGATATCCTCAGGCATCCGACCTTGCGCATTGACCGGATCGTTGGCCAGGACGCGCGCGTCTTGAAGACCGAGGCGTGCCTGCGTGAGTAGGTCGCCACCGTTGCAGGAGATAACGTCGGCCCCAAGTGTAGGCTTGATGCCGACATCGTGGGCGCGGCCGATCAAGGGGTGGCCCATGCCCATCTGCAGTTCCGTATCGGGCGTGCATGAAACCTTGGCGCCATTATCGGCGAGCAGGCGAAGTTCGTTGTCTGTCACGGAATTGCAATGCACATGGACCTGGTCGGGTCCAAGGAGTCCGGCCGCCGCGAGTTCCTCTATACCGCTGCAAAAAGCGGAGCCCCAGAAACAGTTCGTGTGAATTGTTTGCTGCACGCCAAGTCGGCGGCCTGTCATGATCTCCTTACGCGTCGAATCGAACGGATACATCCCGACCTCGGTGATCGCGACCGCCATGCCCAGCCGCTGATCGTCCGACGAAAAATGCTGCGTCCTTATCCGTTCCGCATCGGCGATGCGTTGGTCGACGCTCGTAAAATAAGGCCGGTCGACCGGTGCTGGATAGAAGCCGTAGGCATAGAGGCCAGCAATCCGGGCGTCCCGCAGGCCGCGGATGGCCTCATCGGCATGTTCCGGACTGTGCGACGTATGTGAGAAGTCATAGAGCGTCGTGATCCCGGCGTTCAGAGCTTCTAGGGCGCCGATATAATTGCCCACATAGACATCTTCTGGCGTATAGACGGGCGAGATGTTGAAGCGGATGCAGCGCATATACTGCATGAGGCTCATGTCGGCGCAAATCGCGCGTAGCTGAGTCTGCCAAGTATGCCGATGCGTATCGACCATGCCTGGCATTACAATCGTGCCGGTCGCGTCGATCTCCTCTGCCTCATCATGGTGAAGGTTTTGACCGATCTCAGCGATGCGTCCGTTCACGATCAAAACATCCCCACTGGGCACGTCGCCGATCGCAGGATCGCCGGTGATGACATAGCCGTTACGGATCAGGATCGGTCTCACAGTTTCGTTCCCCTACCATCTATTTTTGTGACGGAAGCCAGCGTAGGCTGCGCGTCCTTGATCGAGTGATACGAACGTTCCACTCACATGTCAATTCGGGGCGCTTTTGGGGGAGAAGATGATTGAAATTACCAGATATTAAGCCAAAAAAGGCAATCTCCAAGCCGCAAACGGAACGACCGGATCTGCGCGAGCAGATCCTGGACGCCGCCGAGTCGCTGTTCGCGGACCGGGGCTATTTCGGCGTTTCGGTGCGAGAAATAACGGATGCAGCGTCCACACGGCTCGCCGCTGTGAATTATCATTTTGGAACCAAGGAAGCGCTGTTCACGGAAGTCATAGAACGCCGCAGCGCGTGGTTGAACGAAGAGCGGCTGCGAAGGCTTGCGGAGCTGGACCTCGATCCAGATCGCCCGGAAGCATCGGCTCGACTTCTCATCCGCGCATTTTACGGCCCCCTCTTGAGCCGTTTTGAATCCGGTGAGCCGGGGTGGATGAATTATTGTCGCCTCATCTCACAGATAGCAGGCGTGCAACTCTGGATGGACGAAATAGTTGCACCGCTATTTGATGAAATATCTCGCCGATATGTCGAGGCGATGATATCTATCAAACCAAAGTCATCGCGCGATGATGCCTTGCAGGCCTATCAGTTTATTCTGAGCTGTACGCTGTACACATTCGCCGACAATCGCCGGATCGATCACATGTCGGGTGGGCGACTTTCTTCACGGAACATCTCGGTGACCCTGAAGGCCATGGAGGACTTTTGCGTGGGGGGATTGTTATCGTGTCTTAGGGTACAGGGCATTGGCAAGCTCGATGGTTGATGCCGCTCACCGTGATTGCCTGCTTGATTGAACGAATGTCCGCCATGAGGGCGCTCTTCCGACGTAGGTGAATTTGTGACGTAGGGCATGGTAGGATATGATACGATACTGCTTCTTATTGTTCAGTCCCACTATTCACGGATGCATCTAAGTAACTGACGTTTATAATAATTATGGTGGAAAGCCGCGCTCTTAATCAGCGGTTCCGAGCCGTGACGCTTATCGCGAAGCCGCCCAACGAGGGCGCTGCCAATACGGCTGTCTCCGGTCGCTCGGCGGCAAGCGCTGGATGGGCGCAGAACAGCCCGTGAGCTGTGAGAACTCGATAGGATCCTTCTCGACATCCGACACTGCGGTTGCCGCGTCGATCACGTCGGCCCAATCTTGCAGCATCCGCCTTCGCGGGGTGAGATAGAGCGCGCTGTTATAGGCGCCGCGCACTTCGTCCTCATCCTCGTGGGCGAGCGCCATCTCGATCCAGTCGGGCTTGTAGCGTTCGGCTTCGTTCGCCCAGGTCGAGCCGAGCCCCCGAAACCCATGCACCGTCTGCCGGCCAAGATAGCCCATGCGGTAGCAGGCATAGATCATGGTGTTCTCGGAAATAGGCTTTCCAGGCTTGGCTCCGGGAAAGAGGAACGCATCGTTCGTCGCCTGCAAGCGGCGCTGAACGATCATTGCGGCCTGGCGGGACAGCGGAACAAGATGCTCACGTTCCATCTTCATGCGCTCCGGCGACAGACGCCATAGCGGGTTCGGTCCATAGAGATCCTCGAACTCGTCCCTGGCCGCGAAGCGGGTTTCGCTGGTTCGGACCCATGTGAGCAAGGTGAACAGCAGCGCGTCACGGGTGATCTCGCGGCGGCGCGGCGTGTCCTCGCCGTCATAGGCGAAGATCGCCCGCACCAGCTTCGGAAACTCCGCGAGCGGCACGCGCGCCATGTGCCTGACGGGCGGCTTGGGCTTGAGCGCATCGTTGAGGCCGAGCGTCGGATCGATGGTCGCCCAGCCGCTCGCGATCGCGAAGCGATAGATCTGGCTGACGTTCTGCTTGAGGCGACGGGCGATATCGAGGGCGCCGCGCGCTTCGACCGCGCGGATCATCTCGAGAATCTCGGGCGGGTCGATTTCCGTGATCGGACGCTTCCCGATGACCGGAAAGACGTCGCGCTCCATCCGGTTGATGACGCGCAGGGCATGGGCCGAGTCCAGCCCTTCAATACGATTGGCGTGCCAGGCCCGCGCAATCTCTTCGAACAGCTTGAGCGCGGCCCTCTGCTTCTTCGCCCGCTTCCTGGCCTCGGCGGGGTCCTCACCCTGATCGAGCAGCCGCTTGGCTTCGGTCCGCTTCTCGCGGGCGATCGCCAGCGTGACGGTCGGATATTTGCCGAAGCTCAGCAGTTTTTCCTTGCCGTCGAAGCGGTATTTCAGGCGCCAGAGCTTCGATCCGTTCGGCTGGACGAGCAGGTGCAGGCCTTCTCCATCGGACAGCTTGTAGGGGCGCTGCCGCTTGGTGGCGTATTTGACCTCAAGTTCTTTCAAAGCCATCTGGGGGTATCGCCTGTTTTGGGGACAGCCGAAAAATACCCCCAAAATACCCCCAATCCAAATCGCCGTGGGTGGCCGCAGCGGGTCGCACCGGGACGCCGGCGTACGCAACGGGACGCGAAAAATATTTGATTTTCCTCGAAAAATGTCTGCCAGTGGCCTCAGTGGGCCACCGGTGGACAATCCGGGATGGTAGCGGAGGAGGCGCTATAACTTTCGTCTCAGGCGATTTCAGAACGTCCTTAAGTCCACTGTAAAATCAGCGATTTATCTTGTAACGTATTCGCGGTCGGTCGCTTCGAATTGCCTGAATTCCCGCCGAAATGTGGGAACGATTGTGGGAACAAAATGCCGCCTTTTCGGGGGTGTGATTCCCTAACAGGGACTCGAACCTGATGCCGCTGACGATCCTGAAAGTAAAGAATGCCAAGCCCGGTCGCCACGTCGATGGCCGTGGCCTTTGCCTGCTGGTGAAGCCAAGCGGTGCGCGGACTTGGATGCTGCGAATGCAGTTGAATGGGCAGCGCCGCGACTATGGGCTGGGTTCAGCACTGGACGTTTCGCTAGCCGAAGCGCGTGAGGCCGCCTCCAAGTTGCGCAGGCAAGTGCGCGAAGGCTTCGATCCTGTTGCCGAGCGCCGCAAGGCACGGAAGGTCATCCCGACCTTCGAGGTCGCAACCCGGAGCTGCCATGAAACACTTGGCGACGGTTGGAAGGAGGGCCATCACGCGCGTTGGCTGTCTGGCTTTGAGCGGCATGTCTTTCCCCGGATCGGAGGGAAGCAAGTCGATCAGGTCGATAGCGCCTGCGTTGCCGAGGCGCTCTCCCCTATCTGGCTGGAGGTTCCCGAAACGGCGAGGCGCATGTTGCAGCGCATCGGCGTGGTGTTGGATTTCGCCCACGTCAAAGGCTGGGTGCCGGAGGAAGTTTCACTGCGATCCGTTCGCAAGGGGCTACCGCGCCAGAACGACAAGCGCGGCCACATGGAGGCCATGCCCTATGCTGAAGTCCCTGCCCTCATGCGGAAATTGGCGAACGCTGCGCCGACGATCGGGCGCGACGCCTTGCGCTTCACGATCTACAACGCTGTCCGATCGAACGAAACCCGGCTTGCAGTCTGGACAGAGTTCGACCTGGACAACGCGGTCTGGACTATACCCGGCGAGCGTATGAAGGCCCGCGAAACTCATGTCGTGCCGTTGTCCGCACCCACGGTCGCATTGCTCCGCAGGCGATGGGACGAGCGCGCCAGCGATATCGGCCTCGTCTTTTCCAAGGATGGAAAGAAGCCGATCAGCGACATGACGATGACGAAGCTTTTGCGCGATGACGGCATAAGCGGCGTGACGGTTCACGGCTTCCGCTCCGCCTTTACCGACTGGTCGTCGGAATGCACCGAATATCCCAAGGAGGTGGCAGACAAGGCTTTGGCCCACAAACTGCCCGACAAAGTTGAAGCTGCCTATCGCCGAACTGACTTTTTCGAGAAGCGGCGCGGCTTGATGAAGCTGTGGGCGGACTATCTGGATAGCCCGCCCCGCGCCGAGGCAACGCCAGCCGATGCGGCGGCAGAGCCTACAGAGGATCGCGTTGCTGCCTGATTAGCTCATGCAAGCTCGCAGTGGTAATTCGGGTGGACTTGCCAAGTTTGACGGCCTGCACTTCGCCACTGGCAATTAGTTCGTAGAGTTTGGTCCGGCCCACACCGATCATGCGGGCGGCATCGTTGACCCGGACGCATATTGGATCAGGGAGCGCGTTCATGACACCCGGCTCTCCCTCTGACTGTGGCGGTAGGCAGCAGGATCGGCGATCCAGCCGCTCACTGCCGATTCATGCCAACCCGCACCGTGGATGCTGATCCTGACCTGGGGCGGAAATGTCCCCTCGGCGATCTTGCGATAGAGCGTGGAGCGGGAAAGGCCGGTGCGGTCGAGAACGGTCTTGAGGCGGATGATCTTTTCGGCATTCGACATGGGACTTGCTTCCATAAGTTGGCAGTTGATGAAACCTCCCGAGACCAAGGATTGGCGGCCTGCTTCGCGAAGGCAAGAACATTTCCGGTACATCGTAGCGCAGGGCGCAGTCGGATGGATTGGGAAAAGGACGCCATGACAAGGCAATAGAAGGCATGAGACGGAAAGGCGCGGCGAGAAATGCGAGGGCGCGGAAAGCAGTTCAAACAAGAGTTTTGCGGTAATGCGCTTCATCGTCGGGCATTTGCGCCGTCATCGCCGCAAATCTGCGTCGGCATCGGTGGATTTTGCGCGCGAATCGCGCAAATTGCCGGTTCAACTTGGTGCGCGCTATCGGGTTCTGGCTTTTCAACCCGCCTGTGGGCATGTTCACGAGATGAGCAACCCATTGCCAACCCGATTGCCCTGGCCACCCGATTTCCCCGATGTAGTGATCCACACAGATGTCCGCACACGTGATAACCATCCGGGTTACGCCGCCGCAAAGGCGGGGGATGCCGAGGCGGCTCTCATGCTGGCATCCGATCTACTGTCGCCAGATGGAATAGTGAGTCTTCACGAGATCATCGGCAATCGGCCTACTCTGCTCCTGCCGGTCGTGGCCGACGAGTTGACGGGATTCAACGCGATCCCCGATGCGATGGCGCAGGTGTTGGGCAGCGAACTTGGAACCCCCGTCATCGCCGGTGAAATCGTCCAGACAAACAAAGTCGGCCATACCCGTGCCCCGGCATTTCAGCGGCTGGTTACCCCGGCGACGTTCGAAGGGCAGGTCCAGCCGGGTGCAAACTATGTGCTTGTTGACGATCACGTCGGCCTTGGCGGCACTCTCGCCAACCTGCGCGGTTACGTCGAGGCGCGCGGCGGAGAGGTCATCGCGATCACGACCCTGACCGAGAGCCGGGACGCGCGCATAATTTCATTTCAGCCCGCAACCCGAATTGTGTTATGGGAGCATCATGGCCAAGCACTTGACGACCTCTGGAAAAGCCAATTCGGCTACGGGATCGACTGCCTCACGGAAGTCGAAGCCCTCAACCTATGTCGTCAGCACTCCGTTGCCGCCATCGAGGATTTCCTGGCTCAGGCAGCAGTCGAAGCACGTGGCCGAGGTCTCCAGACAGCGGTTGAGCCAGGTGACTGATTGAGGACGTAAGAACTTTGCATAGTCGCGGTCTAAAAGCGGATGATGGCAACGAATCCGCGTTGAGTTTGACAGGGTTTCTTCCCAGTGTTCCAGTCGAACATGTCTTGGATCGATTTGGCGCTGCTGGCAGAAACGAAGTAGGGTCAGTCAAACTTGAGAGTCCCGAAAGCTCCGCCGCACTCGCCGTTAACTGCTTCGGTTGGTTCATCTCCCGCCCGTCACGCTTCCCTTCACTTCCAGGACTCGACACCAATGATCCTGTCGAGATGGTGGACTTGGAGGAGTTCACCGCACGATTCCCGTGGGCAGGCGGACGCTATTCTTGGCTGGATGCGGTGAACCACGCCCGTTCCGTCACTTCCCCCAACAGGCGCGTTCAATGCCCCATCGACACGCCGCCGCTCCGCTTGGGCCGGGGCGCTAGCCAGATGAGTGCCGCAGCGATCAGCAGAATTGCGGATGTCGTCCAGAAGACGTGCAGCACAGACAGGGTCGTGGCCTCTACCTCGACCATGTTGCTCAGCATTTGGCGCGCACCCTCGGGTGAGAAGCCCAGTCCGGCAATTGCGCCGCCTTCAGCGTCCGGTTGCAGAACGCCCGCTATATCGTTGCGTGCCGCGCGCTGGGTGTCGCCCCAATAGGTCAGCGAAACCGAAGTCGCGAATGCCGTCGCAATGGTACGCATGAAACTTTGCAAGCCTGCGGCTGATGCGACTTCATGCTCGTCCACGGTACTCAACGTCAGGTTGATGATCGGCAACATCAGGAAAGTCATGCCCAGCCCTTGAACGAATTGGGGTATGCTGAGTGTCCAGAAATCGCTGTCGGTGGCCCAGAATGTCCGCAAGAGCCCCATCACGGCCAGCCAAACGATGCCTCCCGAAACCAGCAAGCGGGGATCGAGCCGCGGCATCAGCATCACGACAAGCGGTGCTGTCAGGAGACCCGCGATCGCCGAGAATGAAGACGAATAGCCTGCCTGCGTCGCGGTGAAGCCCAGCCATGCCTGTTGCCACTGCGGAACAATCACAAAGCCCGCGAAATAGGCGCCGAAACTGATTGAGAGGACTACGAGGCTGACACTCAGCCCCCGATGCCGCAGAATGCGCAGATCGACCACGGGATGGTCTTCGGTGAGTTCCCAGACGACAAAAATCAGGAATGCGACAGCCGACGTTATAGCCAGCACGACGATCAGCGGGTCACCGAACCAGTCATGGTTGCGGCCAATATCGAGGATGACCTGCAAGCAGCCGACCCAAATAACCAGCAGAACAAGGCCAACATAATCGATTGGCAAGACGCGGCGTTCGGTTTCAATCGGGCGGAGCAGGACGGCCCCGCCGATGATGGAAAGCAGGGCAACTGGCACGTTGATCAGGAATATCCAGTGCCAGGACCAGTTATCGGTCAGCCAGCCCCCGATGATCGGGCCGAGTGCAGGCCCAAGCAGCAGCGTCATTGCCCACATGCCCATGCCGATGTTTTGCTGCTCGGGCGGGAATACGCGCAGCAGCAGGGTTTGCGACATAGGCATCAGAAAGGCCCCGAAAATGCCCTGTCCGAGGCTCTGTTGCAAAAATCGTGAAGCTTGAGCATGCTTGGCGGAGATTGGACGGACGGAACGATGACGGATTTCAAGTGGCGCCATTTCCAGGGTGATGTGATCCTGTGGGCGGTGCGCTGGTATTGTCGCTATCCGATCAGCTATCGCGACCTTGAGGAAATGCTGGCGGAACGCGGCATTTCGGTCGACCATACGACGATCTATCGCTGGGTCCAGTGCTACGCCCCGGAGATGGAGAAGCGGCTGCGCTGGTTCTGGCGGCGTGGCTTTGATCCGAGCTGGCGCCTGGATGAAACCTACGTCAAGGTGCGGGGCAAGTGGACCTACCTGTACCGGGCAGTCGACAAGCGGGGCGACACGATCGATTTCTACCTGTCGCCGACCCGCAGCGCCAAGGCAGCGAAGCGGTTCCTGGGCAAGGCCCTGCGAGGCCTGAAGCACTGGGAAAAGCCTGCCACGCTCAATACCGACAAAGCGCCGAGCTATGGTGCAGCGATCACCGAATTGAAGCGCGAAGGAAAGCTGGACCGGGAGACGGCCCACCGGCAGGTGAAGTATCTCAATAACGTGATCGAGGCCGATCACGGAAAGCTCAAGATACTGATCAAGCCGGTGCGCGGTTTCAAATCGATCCCCACGGCCTATGCCACGATCAAGGGATTCGAAGTCATGCGAGCCCTGCGCAAAGGACAGGCTCGCCCCTGGTGCCTGCAGCCCGGCATCAGGGGCGAGGTGCGCCTTGTGGAGAGAGCTTTTGGCATTGGGCCCTCGGCGCTGACGGAGGCCATGGGCATGCTCAACCACCATTTCGCAGCAGCCGCCTGATCGGCGCAGAGCGACAGCCTACCTCTGACTGCCGCCAATCTTTGCAACAGAGCCGTCTACGCATACCAATTCGCCATGACTCAATCACAATGAAGTTGCGAAAGGTCTGAGTAGTATTGGCAGACATATTAAATAGAGGATCGCGCCGACAATCCAAACCCAACCGTTCCATGCTCCTATGGTGGCAGAATAGAGTGCCGTGAAGCCAAGCGGTCCCGCGATAGAGCTTAGATTTGTGAGGCTTGTAAGCGTTCCCTGTAAAGCTCCTTGCTTGTTACTGCTGACATTGTTTGAAAGCATTGCCTGCAAGGCCGGCATGCCAACACCTCCGGCGGCAAGCAGCAACAAAATCGGGAACACCATCCATCCCTGCGTGGCAAAAGCCAGAAGAATGAAGCCAGTCGCATCCGCAGCCATGCCAAAGAGTAGCGTGCGCCGCTCTCCAAGCCGGCTTGAAAGCGGGCCGGTAACAAACGCTTGGAAGATCGCATGTGTTGCTCCAAATGCCGCAAGCGACAAACCAACAGTCGTGGTGTCCCACTGAAAACGGTCCTCGCCATAGATGACCCATAGGGCCGCAGGCACTTGGCCGATCAGTTGAATAATGAAGAAGACTGCGAAAAGCGCAGCTAGCCCGCGCAATGCATCATCCAGCCGGAACAGAACGAATGGTTTGATGCGAACCGGCTTTCCGGTCCCGCCATGGCTGTGATGAGTCTCCTTGAGAAAAATGCAGGCAAGCAGGAACGCGAAGCCGTTGAGAAGGGCAGCGGCGATAAACGGAGCATGGGCAGAAATACCACCGAGCATGCCACCAAGTGCTGGCCCGGCAATCATGCCTGCTCCATAACAGGCCCCCATGTAGCCGAACCAGCGTGCGCGAGAACCTTCCCCCGTCGAATCGGCAATGGTTGAGGCAGCTACGGCTCCGGTTGCTCCCGTGACGCCAGAAACGAGTCGGCCGATATAGAGAACCCATAAGACCGGCGCTGATGCCATAATCGTGTAATCGACTCCGGCCCCCGCAAGAGAAGCCAGAAGCACCGGACGCCGGCCGTAAGCATCTGAAAATTTTCCAAGCACGGGCGCGAAGACGACCTGCATCAACGCATAGAGTGACAGCAAAGCACCATAGTGACCAGCGACCTGTTCCGCCGGCACAAGCTCGCGCAGAAGCGTCGGAAGGACCGGCATGATGAGGCCGAGTCCCATGGCGTCGAGACTGACGATCAGCAGGGCGATGATGGCAGAGCTGCGCACCTGAAACTCCAGCGCCGCTCAATGCGAGCGACTTTATCAATGATAAGAACATAGACATAGAAATTATCGTTGATAAATTGTCAAGCACTGGCAGAGGAACGTGAATGACCAAACTGGACAAAGGCACCGTGATCGCAGCGGCGCTGGAGCTGCTGAACGAGGTTGGCATGGACAACCTGACGACGCGAAAGCTCGCTGAACGCCTCAAGGTTCAGCAGCCTGCGCTTTACTGGCATTTCCAGAGCAAGCGCGCGCTGCTTGACGCACTTGCGGAGGCGATGTTGACGGAACGCCACACCCGCTCGCTACCCGAAGAGAACGAAGACTGGCGGCTATTCCTGAAAGAGAACGCCCAGAGTTTCAGAACGGCGTTGCTCTATTATCGCGACGGGGCGCGCATCCATGCCGGCACTCGACCGACAGAACCGAATTTTGGCACTGCCGAGACACAAATACGCTTTCTCTGCGCGGCGGGCTTTGGTCCGAAGCACGCTGTTTGGGCGCTCCGGGCGGTCAGTCACTATGTGGTCGGTTCCGTTCTCGAGCAGCAGGCATCTGATGCCGATGAGAGAATGTCGGACAGATCAGATGTGTCCGGGCAGGCAGCATCGTCCTTCCTGCACGATCTGTTTCACGAGTTGGAAACAGAAGGCATAGATGCTGCGTTCAACTTCGGACTTGACAGCCTCATCACCGGTTTCGAGCGGCTACGTTCATCTACAACAGATTAGAGGCTTATCCCCCTCTGCCGCGCGAGTTGCCACGATTCCGATCCGCCCTGCACGACGCCCATGACCTCGCGGCCGAGCTGGCGGTCGATGACCGGCCGCCAGCGGTGCCCTCCGTGATTTCGATGTCGAGATTGGGATGGTCCTTCCGATACTGGCCGACCAGCTCTGCAAGGAAGCTGCCCGGAATCAGGGCATAGACACCGATGCGTAGCCGGCCGCATTCGCCTTGCGCTGTCATGTCGGCGGTCTTGACGGCGTGATCGAGCTGATCGACGCCCACCGCGACCAGCTCCATGAAATGTCTGCCTGCATCCGTTAGCCGGACGCATCGCGCATGGCGCTCGAACAGCAGGACACCAAGATTTTCTCCAGCGCCTTCACGCGCGCGCTGACGCTCGACTGACTGACGCCGAGCGCGTTGGCCGCGTGCCGAAAATTCAGATGCTCGGCAACGGCCATGAACTGAACAAGGGAAATGAGCGGTATCCTGCCGGACAGGATACCGCCATTCATGAAGCTGCGATGACGGGTGCGCCGCATGGGTGCCGACCGTCCTGCCAGTCGCCGGTCAGACGACCGGCGACCTCTCGGCGTGAACGTCACGGAATCGAAGTAGCGCAAGACCCGTCGAAACTAGCATCGCCATCGTCGTGGCGTAACAGATCACGGGCCAAGCCGTATCTCCGTTCAACAGCGTTACCGCTAGTGTCCCGACG
Source organism: Porphyrobacter sp. YT40 (assembly GCF_006542605.1). Lineage (GTDB taxonomy): Bacteria > Pseudomonadota > Alphaproteobacteria > Sphingomonadales > Sphingomonadaceae > Erythrobacter. The sequence continues at coordinate 25,845 of NZ_CP041223.1, read as the reverse complement.
ATGCTGACGATCAGGCTTTGGACGCAGAAATAGAAGGCGACTGCCGATCCTGCGATGTCGTCGAACTGTGCGAGAGCACCATTGGCGGTGACGGACACCGTGAAGACAATACCGACTGCCATTACCCACATTGGCAGGATGAAGCTGAGGAACGATGGTGAGCCGAAAAATTCACCGATTCCCAACAGAATCGCCCCGCAAACGAGCAACGCCATCCCACGCGCCGCGCATCCCGCAATGCCCCATCTGGCTACAAAGGACTTCGCGAAACGGGTTGTCACAATCATGGCGAGTGCGACAGTGGCGAAAGCCAAACTGAACCCGATTTCGGAATAATCGGCTTGGCCTATGAGCACTCGGGGGGCTGTCGAGAAGAAGACGAAGAAGGTGCCCATGCCAGCGCTAAAGCCGACCGTGTAAACCCAAAAGGTTGGACTCACGAAGATAGGCAAAACGGAACGGCGTGTGTTTACTTCATCCGAGGGGCGGGTTTCGTGCCATCTGAAACCGGCGTTCAAGAGTGCAGGCAACGCAAGTGCAGCCAGCGTGACGAATATCGCCCGCCATCCGAAAAACTCGCCGATCAGTGCTCCGGCGATGGGGCCAAGGGCGGGCACGAAGGCCAGCATCGAACTGAAAAGACCGTAGATGACGACACCCTCGGGGCGGCTGGCATAAACGTCGCGAACCGTCGCGAACGTCGCTACCAACGCCGCCGACGCGCCGACCGCTTGTAGCAGGCGAAAAGCGACGAAGGCTGCGGCCGTTGACGACCATGCCGCTCCGAGAGAAGCGACGATGAAAAGCGCCCCACCCGCAAGCAAGATCGGCCGTCGCCCGATGCGATCCGATATTGGGCCAAAGATCACCTGTCCCACGCCGAGCATGACCATGTAGAGGCTCAACGTGAGCTGGATCATGGATGGCGTCGTGTTTAGGATGCCGGGCATCGCTGGGACGACGGGGAGATAAATATCCATCGCCAGTGACGCGAGGATGTCGAAGGGAGCCATCAGCAGCAGGGCTGCCGGCAACGTATAGGCCCACGCGGGGCGTGTGATAGTCATGACGAATCAACCGCTCGATTAAAGATTCCGGGCGGCGTCTGCTCGTCAACAATCAGATTGGGATTGATCTTACAGAACGCCGCAACAACAGTGCTTGTTGTTGCGGCTTACTTGTCTGCTGACTTAGCGTTTCCCATGCTGATAGCTCCACACTTGGCAATACGAATATCTATCTCCTATCCGAATAGCGCCGGTGTCGCAACGCCGTTTCAGGGGCTCTGTTGCAAAAATCGTGAAGCTTGAGCATGCTTGGCGGAGATTGGACGGACGGAACGATGACGGATTTCAAGTGGCGCCATTTCCAGGGTGATGTGATCCTGTGGGCGGTGCGCTGGTATTGTCGCTATCCGATCAGCTATCGCGACCTTGAGGAAATGCTGGCGGAACGCGGCATTTCGGTCGACCATACGACGATCTATCGCTGGGTCCAGTGCTACGCCCCGGAGATGGAGAAGCGGCTGCGCTGGTTCTGGCGGCGTGGCTTTGATCCGAGCTGGCGCCTGGATGAAACCTACGTCAAGGTGCGGGGCAAGTGGACCTACCTGTACCGGGCAGTCGACAAGCGGGGCGACACGATCGATTTCTACCTGTCGCCGACCCGCAGCGCCAAGGCAGCGAAGCGGTTCCTGGGCAAGGCCCTGCGAGGCCTGAAGCACTGGGAAAAGCCTGCCACGCTCAATACCGACAAAGCGCCGAGCTATGGTGCAGCGATCACCGAATTGAAGCGCGAAGGAAAGCTGGACCGGGAGACGGCCCACCGGCAGGTGAAGTATCTCAATAACGTGATCGAGGCCGATCACGGAAAGCTCAAGATACTGATCAAGCCGGTGCGCGGTTTCAAATCGATCCCCACGGCCTATGCCACGATCAAGGGATTCGAAGTCATGCGAGCCCTGCGCAAAGGACAGGCTCGCCCCTGGTGCCTGCAGCCCGGCATCAGGGGCGAGGTGCGCCTTGTGGAGAGAGCTTTTGGCATTGGGCCCTCGGCGCTGACGGAGGCCATGGGCATGCTCAACCACCATTTCGCAGCAGCCGCCTGATCGGCGCAGAGCGACAGCCTACCTCTGACTGCCGCCAATCTTTGCAACAGAGCCGGACGGCGAATTCGGCGTATAGCAGCGCTTCCGAGATGGGCGATGGACGCCGGCGTCCTTTTGAGCGGCTTGCGGCCTTGTCATCGGTCTGTGGTGGACTGCGACGTCCGGACAATGCTCTCATGCCTTGCGTCGCCCGCGCCGTTGCCCTGGCTTGCGTCCGAGGCCGATCTTCTTGGCCAGATCGCGGCGCGTCTCGGCGTAGTTCGCAGCAACCATCGGATAGTCGGGCCCGAGGTTCCATTTGGCACGGTATTCGTCGGGGGTTATCCCATGCTCGGTCGCGAGATGACGCTTCAGCATTTTCATCTTCTTGCCGCAGTCGAGGCAGCTGATGGCGTCCTTCTTGACCGAGCCGCGGATCGGGACCGCTGGGGTTAGCTCTTCCTGCGGCGCAGGGGTGGAACCGGCGCCGTCGAGTGCGCCGAATACGTTGGCGATCAGCTTCGGCAGCTCTTCGGGTTTGATGGTGTTGTTGGACACATGCGCGGAGACGATGTCGGCCGTCAGGGTGACGAGCGTTTCATGACGGTCGGCAGGGTCTTGCATCAATGGATCTCCTGGTTTGTCGTCTTAAGGCAATTGAGCGGGTAGGTGTCGATAAGCACGAAGTCGTGTTCACGCGCGCAGGGATGGTTGCGCAAGCCATCGATCGCTTCGGCCATTGCGCCGACGCTGTCGTTGAGACCATCGGCGTCCAAGTCGATCATCAAAGTCGACGCCCGTTCGAGCAGCGAGAGAAACCGCGCTCTGTCCAGCGTTGATATAGTCGCGCCGTGCATTGGGCGGGCGTAACGTAACGGACGTGGCACGACAATTACTGATGCACCCATTTCTTTGGGTCATTCGGGCGTTTTCTCCGAATCTTGGGGAAGGAGCGTGTTTTCGTCGTTCCAGGGAGCACCTTCAAAAGCGGGCTGCCCTTCGACGTAGGTTACGGTGGCGCCGGTGGCTCTCGAAACCGACCGGACGGTGCCGACGATGGTCTTGTTAGTCCAGTCCCGAGGATCCTTGACCACGGCCCCGGCGATCGCGCGCCCCAGCTTGGCGGCCAGGCCACCTCCCTTCTCTTCCGTATCCACCGCGTAGACGTCGAGATGGTAGCCCTCGGTGTAGGGGAAGAGACACATCGTCAGGCGAAGGTTCTGTGAACCGCGGATGCGGCGCACCGCATTCGCGATCCAGACGGCGCCGTCGCACTTGACCTGCTTGAGCTGGGCCCGCTGCGCGGCAGGGATGAGCGCGGCGAGGCCACCCATCCGCGAATTCTCAAGCGCGTCGACGAGCTCGAACGTTCCGGGCTTTTCGGGCGGCTCTCCCCGCACCAGCGGCATGACCGTATCGCTGTCGGTGACGTTGGCGTTGAGGGAATCGGTGATCGCCCGGGTTACCTCCGCTCGCGTCGCGGAGGTCTTCAGATCGAAGATATGATAGATCTCGATCGAGCGGTCGGCGCGCTGCGCCATCGCCGGTGATGCCGCGCATAGCGCCGCACCAATTGCCAGAATAGCTTTGCCTCGAACTGATGTGATTCTGCTCATTTTTCGCGTCCCTTTACTGCCTTCATACTTGGTGATGGTGAGATCTTCAAAGTCGAGCCAGCTGCCAGCTTGATGATCCCGAGAGGTCTGCCGTGGTCCAGATCGCTGGCCGAGGTCAGGCTCTCCCTCGTTCCCGAAGTGACGATCGTATGCCATGTCCCTGCCGGGACTTTGAGCTTCGCCGTTTTCTCGGCTCGGATAAATCCAACGAAGACTTCACGATCTTTACTGTCGAGAAGGTGAAGCGCTACCGGCTCGGTGTCGGCCGTGAATGTGAGGGTAGCGGTCTCGGCGTCCTGCAGCTCCGCGCGGACGCGGAATTCGCCGTTTTTAGGGAGCCCGCTGAAGAGTGCACCAAAGGGTGCAGCAATGATCGTATAGACCAGTGCGATCGCCGCGAGGCCCGCCGCCGCCACGATATTCTTTTTGGGTCTAGCGTAGGTCTTTCCCGGATTGCTGCCGTCGCCGGAGAACCGCCGCCGTGCGTATCTCTCCGGGACCATGTCGGCGTCGTCGAACTCCAGGCGGGCATGGCGTTCGCGCCAGATCGGGAGCGACCGCGCGCCGCCGCGTTCGCGGTATCGGTCGTGCATGTATTCGCGGTCGTCCATGCCCATGGTCAGTTCACCATCAACAAGCCGATCGACCCGAGGACGATTGAGGAAAGGCCGAAGATGGTCTTGGCGATCGACATCTTGCGCGCCGCGCTCCCGCGCTTGACCTGTTTCTTAACGCGGTCGAAATCGGTCTTGATCCCTGCCGTTCCGTCCCAGACGTCGATCATGCCCCATGCGAGCAGTGCTCCGGCCACGGCTGCAGCGAACTGGTCCGGATCGAGTCCGCCCATGCCAAACGAGACTGTAGCGCCGCCGACGATTGGGAGCATCGTCACCTTGGCGACGTCGATGGCCGACAGGATGTGAAGCCTCCGCTTCCGCAGGAGCGAGGGGAAAAGGAAGAGGGGGCGATCGCAGATGTCGCAAGCCTTCACCGGGAGCGGGGTGCCCCACTCCGGCATGAAGCGCCTGCAGAACGGGCACTGTGGCTGTTCCTCGATCATATCGTCCCCTCTCCCGGTGGCGTGCCGCAGTCGGCTGTCAGACGGGTCTGAGTTCGTCGTTCTCAGCACTTCTGCCCGGCGTCGCACTTCGGCCGAGGCTTTGCCCGATCGCAATCGTCACTCTCGCATTCGGTCTTCTCGCACTTGGTGCATTCGGTGGTACCATGCTGATGCGCTGCATGATTGCGCTCGAGCTTGTGCTTTTCGAGGTAGGCGAGGAGTTTCAGCTTTGCCGCGCGTTCGTCCGTCGCGGGGCTCGTGCCATTGGCGATCTTCTTGATCGCTGCGGCCATGCCGGGATTCACTTCCTTGTGAATGGGTGCGGCGGCCGCTTCTGGAGCAGCCTCCTGGGCTGCGGCGGGGCTCGCGGCGAGCGCGCAAGCGAGCGCCAGGGTCGAGAACAGATACTTCATGATGGTCATCCTTCTTCGATTGCCGGTTCATCCGGCGTGGGTTGGGGCACCTTGTGGGTGCCATCCCCGCTCCCGCGGGAATTCGGTCAGCGCCAGAAGCCGTCTCGCCTCTCGCCAGTTCTGTTGTCGTAGTTTTCCCGGGGGTCGTATCCGCTCTTGCGGACACCGACCTCGACGCGTTCTCCGCCCAGGTTGCGGATATGGAGATCGCGCAGGTCGACCTTGTTGCGGTGGGCCCAGTCCTCGGCGGCACGCTTGCTGCCGAATGTACCGACGTCTTCGTAATCGTAAGCCATGACGTATCCTCCTTCAGGCTCTGATGGGCGCGGACAAACGCTGTCCGGGCAGGGGTGCGGGAAGGCCGAGCGCCGCCTCGATCCGGGCGGTGACGCTCTGCTGGGTGGGTCGCTCGCCCGCAGGCAGGCGCACAGTGGTGTAACCGGCGTGGCGCGTGAGTTCGTCGCGATCCTTGTCGCGCCGCGCCTTGTGGCTTCTGTCGTCGAGCTCGACGAGGAGGATGATCTGTCCGGTCTCCGGATCCTCGGCCACGAAGTCGACGCGCTTTGAGCTGAACTTGTTGAAGGTGGTCCACCACTCCGATTTCGACAGGCCCTTGGCCGGGTTCATGATGGCCCCCATCGAAACCTGCGCATGAATGCGGGCACCGGGCAGCGCGCGCTCAATCATCAGGCAGACGCGCCGTTCCGGCGGCGTCATGAGCGGCTTGGGCTGGACCTTGAGGCGCGAGAGCTCGCCGCGCGACAGTGTCTGCAGGAGCGCGACCGCGGCGAGCAGCGCGCCGGCGACAATGGCATAAACGAGATACTGTCCGTCCATCCCTTAGTCCTCTCCTGCAGAGAAGGGCGTGCGCCAGTGGATGAGGATCGTGAGGGCGATTGAGACCCCGATCATTACGCCAATCTCGACCAGTTCCTGCGGTGTCGCGTTGAACAGGCCCCACGGGCCCGTGAAAACGTCATTCATGTGGTCTTGCCTTTCCAGAATTGGCTCACCCGCCGGGGGAACAGCGCGTAGACGCGGTGCTCGCCGACCGGCTTTGCGAGCTTCGTCACCAGGCTGACGAAACCCACCGCGATGGAGCCGACGATGACGGCGACGAACAGGGCGAGGCCGAGCGCGATCACCTCGGCCGCAAAATGCTCCCGGGCGATGTCGTTGCGCAGGTCCGCGCAGCCCTGGACCCCGTGAACCTGCAGGTCGCACACAGAATACGTGTCCCCCTCCAGCTTCTTCGCCACCGGCTCGAGGCCGGTGGCGACCGAGAAATTGTGCATCGTCGGCCGGTGGGCGAGGATCTGGGCCAGGCTGTCGCCCGGCTCTGCCTTTGCGATGTAATTTTCCTTGGCGTACATGGCGTTCCTCCTATCGGCTGCGTTCGATGGTTCGTTCGGGGAGATCGATCTGCGGGACGGCGCGCAGGCTGTCCTTGTCGACCGCTTGGAGCGGCTCGTCCTTCGCGCCTGCAGGAAGCAGGTGTTCGGGAATGCGCGGGTTGAAGTCGGGCTGACTTCGCTCTTGGGCCGCGCCGTCTAGGCGCTTCTCGCCGAGGGTCTCGAGCGCGCTGCTCTTGTCGCCCGGGTTCCGGCCGATCTGGGAAAGCAGACGGTCCTTGTCGTTGGTGACGATCGTGATGTCGTCGCGCACGCGGGTCATCATCACGAGCGCGAGGCGCTGGTTCGAGAGATGACGCGCGGATGAGTGCATCTCCCCGATCGCCATGTCGCGTGTGTCGCCCTGCGCCTGATGCATGTTGATCGCGTAGGCGAGCCCCATGCGTTCGAGCATCTTGTCGTTCTGCTTGAGTTCGACCGTCTCGCCGTGCCGGTTTTCGACCGTGACTGTGCCGTCCTTGATGGCGAGGATCTTCGCCTCCTCGGATTTCATCAGCTTTCGGGCGTCGTCCTTCTCGGTCCAGCGGATCTTGTCGCCTTCGTGAATGGTTTCCTTGGTCTTCTCCGAAAGACGTAAGGCGTCGCGCTTGTCGGCGGGATCGATCCGGGTCGGATCGAAGCGCTTCAGCTTGCCGTTCTCGTCGCGCAGCAGCACCCTGCCCTTGTCGTCGAGACCCTCGACGTCGTAGCGGCCCCTCGGAAGCCCGCCAGGGGCGTTGTGGCGCGTAACCTCGAGCATCTGGCCCTTGGCATAGGTCGCGGTGTAGCGGAGCTCCTCACGGGTTGCGTGAGCCGGCCGCAGCGTGCTCAGCTCGATACCCTCGCCCTTCAACACACCTTCGGCGCGCAGCCCGTCCTGGACCATCCGGTTCAGCGACATTCGTGCATCGCGGCCGGAGGAATAGATCGCGGTGCGCTCGCGATCCTCCGGCGAAAGATCGAGCCAGGTCTTGGCGGCCACTTCGAGATGGTCCTTGCCCGCCTCGACCACCTTGTCGCCCAGCGAGGCGAAGCTCTCGCGGAACTTTCCTGCCCGGGCGAGCCCCGCCGCCTCCTTCATGTGGTCTGTGCGCTGGCGGAGACTGGTGTCCAAGCGCGCCATGGCTGGTCCATCGGACTGGATCAGCGAGAAGCTCTTGCCCGCCTCGATCGGCTGCAGCTGCGCCTTGTCGCCGATCATGACGAGTTTTTCGACACCGAGCCGGTTGGCGATGGTGAGGACATCGTTCATCGGCTTGTTCGCAACCAGCGAGGCTTCGTCGAGCACGAGGACGCGGCCCTGGAGCGCCTCGCGCGATGCTTCGAATGCAGGTCCTGAGCCATGAAGCGCTGCGCGCAGGTGCTGGTTGACGAAGGATGAGACCGTCTTCGCCTCGATGCCGCCCTGGACGAGCTCGCCCCCGGGCTTGCGCAACTCGGTATCGTTGCGAAGGTCGTTGACCATCTTGTTCGCGAAAGCGAGGCCGATGACTTCGCGGCCCTCCTGGTGGGCGACGCTGGCGATCGCGGAGATGAGCGTGGTCTTGCCCGCGCCGGCGACGCCTTGGATGACGACGGTGCGATCGTCGCTCGACAAGGCGAGGACGCCGGCCGCGATCTGCTCGGCATTGAGGTCGTGCGGGCCTGCGACCTCGCGCAGCCGAGCCGGGGCCTCTCCGGCGTCGATCATGCCGGGGCTTTGCCCCTTACCGGAAGCCACGTTGGCGAGGGTGGCCCGCTCGATCGCAGCGTGTTCGGGGGTCGTGTATTTGTCGACCGCCTTGTCGAGACGCGTGCTTTCGCCTTCGAGCATACGACCGCTTGCGACAAGGGCATCCATCCGGGCTTCGACGCCTTCAGCGGTTACGCCCTTGAGGCCGAGATCGAGTGCCGTCTTGACCAGTTCGCCTCGCGTCCATGACGTCTCGCGTTCGCCGATGACGCGAATGGCGGACGCGGTGGCCATCTCGGTCCGCAATTGCGTCGGTGTCAGCGTTACCCGCTTGAGGCCGTTGGTGGTCAGCTCGTCTGCAGGGCGCGTGTAGATCTTGGCCGTCTCGCGGAGCTCTCCAAGCGCTGCCTGAACCCGCTCTGGCGTACCCAGCGGCGCTTCCCGTCCGTCATTGGCCCGGGCCCGCGCTTGCTCGACGATAGCCTTGGCATCGAAGCCAAGCCCCCTGGCGCGCTCCGCCCACTCGGCGCGGAGCGCCTGTTTGTCGTCCGGATTGAGCTTGGGATCTCGGGTGTTGACGACGACGGAATCGCGGCCCTGCGGCGTCGATATGCGCAGTTCCTTCGCTTTCGCATCGATCTCCAGGCTGCGCTGACTGAATGCCTGCACCACCTCGCGCGAGACGCCCTTGATCTCGAACTGCCCGTGCTTGCCGGTGAGCTCCGTCTGGTAGCCGAGCTTTTCTAGTCCAGTGCGTAGGGCGGCGTTGTAGATCGAGCCCAGAACCGAGTTGTTCTTCCAGATCTCCACATTGTGGAGCGCCTGCCACTTGCCGTCCTTGGTCTGGGTGAGCGCCGCGATGACGGCGTGCGTGTGATTCTGGGGATCGAGCTTGCGGCTCGTATCGTGCTGGAAGAGCGCATAGACGAGCTTGCCTGTGATGACCGGCTCGCCCTTGGAATTGCGCGAATAGTCGCGCGTCTCCGCGAAACGCTTTTCCAGATACGCCATCGTCGCTTTGACGGCGTCGTGCTGCGCCGCGAGGATGCGCTGGTCCCCTCCGAGCTGGGCGAGGAGGCTGGCCGATTTCGGCATTGAGAAGGTGAGATCGGTCCCGCTTTGCCGCTTCTCGTGACCGTTGACGACCGTGCCATCGGGCAGTTTGCCGTCGAGGACCTTTTCGAAGTCCTCCTTGCTGACGGGCCCGCTCAGACCGAGGACTTCGGCCCCCTTCCCGCCCCATTCGCTCAGTTCCGCGGGGCCATCGCCGACATAGTAGTCGTCTTTCGCGAAGTAGTTCGCCGCGCCCCCTGCAGAGCTTACGGATGCAACCGACAGCATATCAGCGCCTTGCGTCCTCGACGCTTCTTGACGTTTTATTTCTTATGGGAATGTCTGAGCGAAAGATTGAAGGACGCACTTCTCCGGCTACAATCCAGTAATAGTCCAGATCGTACAACGATATGAAGCTCGCCAGTTTCGTTAGGGGGGGCAAGGCGTTGTCGCTTTCAATTAAAAGAATGTCCAATCGGGTGAGGCCTATCTTTTCTCCGATTTGCTCTTCGGTCAGCTTGAGGGTTTCGCGTGCAATACGAAATCGCTTCCCGAATGTGCTCGCTAAGGTGGTCACCGGCCCATCTCCTGGTCGTCGTCGATCCCGTGATCGTCGCGCTGCACTTTTTCGGCGCCGAAGCCGCGCATGTTCTCGCGGGCCAGCTCGCTCTCCTGATTGTCCGCTCGTGCGCGCTGGTCGCGAAGGGCATCTTGTCCGTGCTTCCCCTGCGCAGCGCGTTCCTCGACATCGCGTTGCGCATAGCGTTGACGCTCTCGCTGATCCCGCTGACCCGAAGGTTTCCAGGTGAGAGTCTCTTTCGGATCTCGCTGTTCACTGGCAGCTTCCTCTGCCTCTTTCATGATATTCGTCTTGTCGATCTGGGAACGCGCCTCCTCCGTCTGGCGAGCGAGTGATCCCTCCACCTGTTCGCGCAACCTCTCGGCTTCACGCTCCGCCTCGCTCAGCTCGAGATTGGCTTCTTCGCGGCTCTCGGTAGGCTGGAAGAGCGGCCCATCCCCCTCGCGCCCCTCGACACCCATTTCCGCGGCTTCCTCGGTGCTCGGGATATATTCGGCCGCGCGCATGTCGGTGACGCGCTGGAACCCTTCGGCGCAGACCGGATAGTCTTTCCATGACAGGCGGATTCGCGCGGCGGGAAACCCATCCGGAAACTTGATGAAGCCGTGCATACTCGGCAGGTTTCCGATGTCGTCCGGCATCACCAGCTCTTCGACGTTGGTGCGCGGCGTGATGGTCGAGGCGTCGCGGCTGTTGTTGTAGCCATAGGAGTAGGCCTCATCCATCTGCCGTACCTGCCGGTTGCCGATGAATTCGGAGCAGCGGCGCGAGGTCTCCGGGTCGGCCGTCTTGAGGATTAGCTTGGTCCCCGCCAGAGAGGCGAGATTGGTCGCCCCGTGCTCCCCGTAGGTTTCCTCGAGCTTGTCGAAGGAGTGCATCCCCAGAACGAAAGCACCGCCGAACGCTCGCGCGGTCTGGAGACCGTGATCGATCGCCGGCAGGCGGTGAAGCGCATGGACTTCGTCGATTAGGAACCAGGTACGCAGCGACCGGCTCCGGCCCATCTGGAACAATGCGTTGACCGCGAGGTCCATCCAGAGCGTCAGCAGCGGTCGATTGAGGGTGAGATCGGGATGTGTGGAGGTGATGAACAGGATCGACCCCTCCTTCACTTCAGTGGTCATCCAGCGCTTGATCGAGAAGCCTTCCTCTCCGGGTTTCGGGTCTGGCAGAAAGCGGAACGCGTTCGCATTCGCGATAAAGGTGGTGCGGATCGATTCCGCCATCTTTGCGGCCGACGGCGACATCATCGGGCCCGCCACTGTTCCCTCGAGCTGTGCGTGGATCGTCTTGAGATCGGACTGCATGAGGTAATAGGCGAGTCCGCCATTGGTGCGAACACCCATCTGGACCAGCTTGACGCACATTTCGACCATCAGCGTTCGGGCTGACTTCTGCCAGAAATCGTCCTCGACATTTTGTCCGCTCGGCACGAGCGCGGTGGCCGCGCTCATGAACTCCGCATAGTTGTCGCAATCGTTGAAGATCGACCACGGCTCGCAACGCCGGTCCATTGGGTTCAGGATGACGTCGGTCTCCGCGTTGAAGAAGCTCTCGACGAAGGTCCCGGTGAGGTCGAAAATGACACAGCGATGGCCCCGAGCGCGGGCCTGCGTGACGAGCTTCTTGAGCTCTGTCGTCTTACCTGCGCCGGTCGTGCCGATGAACATCGCGTGGCTCTGTTCGAGGCGCCACGGGACGGGCAGTCCGGCAAGCATGTAGGGATGGTGAATTCCGCGCCGGACGCGGCTCTTCAGGTCTTCCTTGAGGACGGCTTTCGGATCCTCCGCCGGCTTGCGTTGCAGGCATTCTTTTTCATGCTCGCGCCAGTTGTGCGCACGGATCGCGTCGGCGAGGGTTTGCCGGTCGACCATGACAGCGCCGCGCTCGTGTCTTTCGGTCAGGATTGCCGAGCCGCGACGGCGCGAAAAGTCGACGAACCATACCGTCAGCGGGACGCAGATGAATGCGGCTCCCAGCATAGAGGAAACGGTGACGCGGACGGCCGTTGCCCATGCTGCCTGGACGGCAGGATGGTAAGGCACCATGGCCATGTGGCCCTGCACGATCTGGCCATTTGGAAGCGTGAGATTGACCGCCTTTTCCGGGTTCAGTGACACCCAGTTCCAGAGGGTCGCCAGTCCGCGCATAATCACGAGATGAACCTCGTGGTTTTCGAAGGTGAAGAACCCGAGCGCGAACAGCAGTACGATAGTGGTTGCGAGCCACGTATAGAGCGGCAGCTTGACGCCCGCCCAGGTCATCAAAACCTCGTGGTGGAAGAGCTGCGATCCGCGGGTGAAATTGCCCGCGTTGCGCTTCACTTTTCCGCGTGCTGAATCGTGCGTCAGCGTTGCCGCTTGTTTGCTGAAGCGGATGTCCTCACGCATGGTGCTCTCGCACGTTGCGCATGGCGACCTCGATGAGTTCGTCGCTGTCTTCGGGGTATTGTTTTTGGACGAGTAGTGAGAGCGCGAGCTGAGTATGCTCGAGGATCGTCAGCGCGCGTTGGCCGTTGATCGCAATACCAAGGTGTAGGAGAGGAACACCAAGTTCCAGCGAAACCCGAATAGCCTCGGAGCGGGATACTCCCCTGCTCGAAGCCAAATGGTCGAGTTTGTCGACCATTTGAGGACTGAGCGTCACGCCGACGCTTTGTAGTTTTCGTTCCATGCAAACTCACCTGAGTTATGCATGGTCCGGTTATCGCGACCGCCAGTATATCCGGCTGCAGCGGAAAAGAAAGGCTTTTTGCGGATGCAGCGCGCTGCAGTTCTAACTTGCTGATATCGCTTGCGTTCCTATCAATCCGCAGATGGATGCACCGGGCTGCAGTTCCGTAGAAAGCGGGCAAGTTGGATATAAGCTACTGAATTGACAACGCATCTTCGATGCAGAAGACCGCGGCGCAGCCGCATAGGGTGTGCAAAAATCAGGGACTGGTGGTCCTGTCCCTGCCTGTCCCTTCTTGGGGATTCGTAGAGGAGCTGGATTTCCAGCGGTGAGCGGCGGCCGAACGGCCGCAAGCGTCAAGCAGACTGTGCCCCAGGATGCGGAGCTGCTGATCCTCGGGCGGACAAGAGTGGCGCGTGAAACGCGCCACGTCGATCGTCACCCGCAGGGCCGAGACGGACTGCAAGGCCGGCTCGGTGGAGCTTGGTGACGAAGCTGCCCTAGCGCAGCCAGGGCAGCGAGGAACCTAGCGCAATAGAGCGCGGTCCTGAGCGGCCAAGGCCGCGAAGGATGGCCCAGACCTTTCCGTCACCATCAACAGATGACGCAAAAGCATCAGGCAAAAAAACGTCTCGAATCCGATCGCCGTTTGGTCCATCAAACGGCGATCGGAACGAGACGCAAGGAGCGATGAAATGGTATCGAAAGTGGAACGCGAACGCGCTGCCCTCGAAGCAGCCGAACAGGATCTGGCGGATCGCCGGAAGAGGCTTGCCGAGATGGAGAAGGAAGAGGCTGAAAAGGACGTCGCGCGGCTCGTGAAAAAGGTCGGTCACGAGCGTGCGATCAGGCTGCTCGACCTGGCGGTCAAGGTGAAGCCGAAGAGCGCCATCGAAGCGCTGGAAAAGATCGCGCCGAAGGCACCCGGCCAGGGTGCCTGAGGGCGGCGCGTTGCGCCGCCCGAAGCCGGGTCAGTATTCGTCGTCCATTTTGCCGGTAGCGGTGTAGACGATGTCGTCGATGAGGTGCATCGGAATCTCGCCGTAATCGCCTTCCTCGATGAGGATGTAGCCGTCTTCGGTCTGGACCACGTGGACGTCGAAGAATGTGTGGTAGGAGCGGCGTTCCGCTTCGAGCGTCTTTTCGTCGAGCGCGATCGTGTCGCTGTTGATCTGGCGGATGAGTGAGGTGTCAGCTTCGATCGTTTCCGTGGTGTAGCACATGGTAGCCTCCTGTCGTTGGCGGCTCGTCCGCCATGCCATGAACCAGCGCTCCGGAGCTGCGCGGGTCACCGGAGCGAAGCGGAGGCTTGATGAAAAATTGATCGAGTGGTGCGGAAGCCGCTTGCGGCTTCACGGTCGGTCCATTTTTCATTGACCCGTGCATGGCCGGAGTGCTCATGGCGATGGTGGCGGACGGGCCATCGGCGGGAGGCGGAAGTCCAGTCTACACCGCATGGTCGAGGCTTTGCCATTGTCCGCCAGGCCCACGCGATTTCCTGCACGAAAAAGGGTGCCGCGGCACGTGGCCGGGCACCCTTCCCGTGTCACCGATCCGGCGGGAGGCTAGTCGCCGGTCGATGCGATCTTGGTAGGGTCCGCGCCGTCCTGCAAAGGGCAACAGGAGCTGCAATATGGCGCAGCGGTGACCGGGTGCTGCTGAATTGTATGACCCTGTCCGCTTGCGCAGTTCGCGGGCATCCCCTCATCGATCGCGGACCCGACCGATAGGCCGGTGGCGATGTCGATGCGCTCGAACAGTTCATCGCCGTCACGCTCGCATCCGATGCAGGTTTCGCTGTCGTAGACGCCGCCAAGCTCCCAACGCTGGTTCGTCTCGTCCCATGCTGCCCAGGCATCCTTGCAGATGGCTTCCGATCCGCAGTGCGGGCAGCGCATCCGGATTCGTCGGCGCGGCGTCGTCGCGGGCGTCGTGGGCACGTTCACGGTGCCCACTCCAGCACTGGTGCCTGCTCGCCGCAATCGGTGAATGCGAGGTAGGTCAGGGAGTCGTAGAGTGGTGCGATCTTCGCCGCGGCGAACGCATCGTAGATGCGCGGCTCCTGCAGCAATTCGCGTAAGCTTTCGAGTGCAATCTCTCCGGCCTCAGCATTGTCGCGTCCAAGCGCGAAGAGCAGCTTGGCGGCAAGGTCGGGCCCCATCATGAGGTCACGCGCGAGCGCGATATGCTCGGAGACCTCGATCATGATCGGGGACAGCCGACCGAGGTGCGTCACGCGCAGCGTGCGCCCGAGGAACTGGGCTTCCTCGACGACCGCGATGATCTCCGCGCGGTGATCGAAGCAGGCGGTAAACGAGGCCATCGACATGGCGTTGGCGTTGATCTCGAAGTTGAGCGGGGCCACCCCGAATTCGCCTTCGTCCACGTCCAGCGTGGCGTTGCTCGAGTGGAGTCGGCGCGTCAGCGCGGCGAGCTCGAGCGCGGTGATTTCGGCAGGCCGCGAATGCAGCGTGGTGTGCGTGTCCTTGACGCGGAAGGTGACGAGCATCTTTGCCTCCTATGATGGCTCGCCTCTCCCCTCCCCCTCCCCTTGTCGCGCGACGGCACCGGGCGGCGAAAGCGTCGCGGTCTGGCACTGCCCTCGGCATTCAGCGGGCGCAGGCCCGCTCCGGCAAGGGGCCGCGTTCCGAGAAGGAAGGCCGGCGATGCGCAGGCGACCGCAGGGTCGCCAGCGAGCCGGGTTATCCGCCTCGTCATGCCTGACGCTTGCTTGTCGCAGGAGGACCTTGAGATGCGCAGGCGGACGGATGTCCGCCAGCGAGTAAGGGTCCGCCGCGACTGCCACGGTTGCGGTTCGCACGCGGCCGACTTCGGCCGCTCCGACGTCTCGGAGCGATGCGAGGTAGGGTCGCCGCGCGATGCTCCGCCAGGCGCGTCCAGCGCCGCTGCGGGAGCGAGCAAGGTGGCCCGGTTCCGGGCGCATGGCAGACCGGCGATGCCGAGGCGGACGCATGTCCGCCAGGCGAGCAAGGGACTGCCGGCGCCCCGGGCGCAGGTCACGCGGATCGCTGCGGCCGACGACGGCCGCTCTCGGCATTGCCTCATTCGGTATCGGAGGCGTGGCCTGCGAGACCGGCGAGGCGCGAAGTCGCCAATGCCAGGTCGAGCGGAGGCACGCCGGTGCAGTAGTGGGAGGCGAGCAAAAAAGGGGCCGAAGCCCCTTGCTCTATTTCAGGATGAAGGCGACGTAGCCGCCAAGGCCCGCCGAGATCGTTGTCACGATGAGCAGAAAACCGAGAACCCAACGCTGGCTCTTGAGCTCGCCGACGAGTTCCTTATTGGCTTCGGTGATCTTCACGGCGATGTGACCTTCCAGTTCTTCGACGACTTTCGATGCTTCGTCGCTGCCGATCTTAACAGACCGAAGCGCTTTGAACAATTCGACTTGGACACCCATGATAACCTCCATTGTGCGATGGGAGTTCCCATCGGGTGCGCGGGTCAAGCCGGTCAGGGACGTTGCGGAGCAACGCCGCGCCAGCGGGCGGCGGGGGAGCCGATTTGCGCAGCAAATTGGGGGGACCGCCGATCCTTGACGGGCGCAGGAACGCCGCACCAGACTGGGACGACACGAGAGACGACCACTCCATGGTCCCGGTACGGGCGACGGGGGCTCGATGCCCCCGAGCCCGTCTTGCCGAGACGAGAAGGAAAGGGAGGCCCCGGCGTATGCCGGAGCCTCCCGAGAGGCGCTCACCCGAAGGTGGACGCGCCGACCTTCTGCTGCCGCTGAT
This sequence comes from Porphyrobacter sp. YT40, assembly GCF_006542605.1. Lineage (GTDB taxonomy): Bacteria > Pseudomonadota > Alphaproteobacteria > Sphingomonadales > Sphingomonadaceae > Erythrobacter. The sequence continues at coordinate 9,546 of NZ_CP041223.1, read as the reverse complement.
CGGCGATCCGCCGGATGTGAACCGGCACGCCTGCCTGCCGCAGCCGCTGTGCGAGGTTCGACTGGATGCCCGAACCTTCGCCGATGATCGCTTCCACCGGCCCGAGCTTGACCATGTTCTCGTTGCGCAGGAACGGTGCGCGGTTGCCGTGCCGCCGGTCGGGCATGAAGAGGATCGTCTGCACGCCGTTCTTCTGAGCCCAGGCGTTCGCCATCGCGTCGACGCCCTTGCGCATTCCGGTCGTGCCGAGGACCATGTTCGGGACGCGCTCCTTGATGTCGTCGAGGATGTCCCAGATCATCTCGAAGTCGTGCCAGTCCTTCATGCCGCCGGAGACCACGACGAGCGGTCCCTCGGGCTGGAACTGGGCCCTGCGATCCTTCGCCCGGGCTGCGAGGAAGTCGCGTGCCTGGATCTGCGAGGCGGTGACGCCGTTCTTGCTGACCTGCGATCCGCGCGTGGCAGTGAACGGCCGCCCGGTTTCGACCCGGTAGACGTCCGAGGCATGGTCGCGCATCGCTTCCAGCGCTTCGCGGCAACCTTGAAGCGTCTGGACCAGAAGCTGGGTCTCTTCGAGCTCGACGGCGTAGATCTCGGAAGGATCGAAGTGACGGGCAAGCTCACCGAGCTTCTTCGCCGCATCGTCCTCGCGTCCCTCGACCAGTCGGGCGGTCATGTGGAAGGAGTTGACCATCCCCCAGGCGAGCTGCTGGGCGAATTCCTCCATGCGGGTGTCCTTCAGGACGTCGAAGATCGTGCCGATCGCCATCTCCACCGCGCGCCGGGCCATGTCGGCGTCGGGCATGTCGGCGGTGATCGGTTCGTCGACGACGCTGAGCTTCGCCATGTCGCTGTGCTCGAGGAACGCGCCGTCGTATGCTTCTGTAACCGGGCCGCGGCTGTCGGCCAGCTCGATCCGGGCGTTGGCGAGATCGGCGAAAGAGTTGAAAGTCTGCATTGGAAGCCTCCATTGGTTTGATCGCGTCATCTCGTGATGACGGGTCCAATGGTGCGCAGCGGGCAAACGAGGTCAGGGACGTTAACCGGGAAGCCGGCACGTCAGGGCCGGATCCCGGTTAACGCCTACGGGCTGCGGGGGAGCCGATTTTTTCCCGTCTGCTGCAAGCAGACAAAAGCCGGGAAAAAATTGGGGGGACCGCAGATCCTTGACCGGATCTTTGCCGCAAGTATCCTTCGGACCCCATCACACGAGGATGCAATCAAACCCACCCTCCCCCTCTTTTCTTCTTCACAGACATCGGGCTCCCGCAGGAGCCGCGGCAAGACAGGCCGGCGCGTCTCGCGCGCGCGGCAACGCCAGGGGTCGTTGCCCTCGCGCGGCCGCCCGGACGCGAGCGGCGGGACCGAGAGCCCGCGGGGCCAATCAAAAAGGCGGAGGCCCGACCGAAGGCTGGCGTGGCGCTGATGGGATGCGGTGAACCTGCCAATCAGACGTCTGGAATGACCTTGTAGGCCGGAGGTCGAGCCGATGCAGACAGCCCCGCTCTTCAGGCCGCAGCGCGATAGCGCGGTGCGCGGCTATCCCGCCAGGCGATCGTCACCCGAATGGGCCGAAACCGGCTTGCCGGATTCGGCGTAGCTTGGCGACGCAGACAGCGATCGAGCGAAGGCGAGGAGCTGGCAGGAGCCTAGCGGAGTAGAGCCCGGTCCCGTCCGCAGGACGGGAGGCGGCAATTGCTAACCGGGATTTGCCGGATTATCGTTCGTCTACGGACGATTGGATGTCTAATGGACCGATTGCATCACCTTTATGTGTCTATAGCGAAACAAGTCTTTCGACATCGCGATTATGGTATGGTCAGGGTTCCCGATCCAATCACGGTGGCAGATGCAGCGTCCTACGGACTTTCGCCAGTACTTCTCTATGGAGTAACGGTTGCAGGTCTTCCGTATCGCATCCGGTATTATTCCGACCTTGCGGCGCCACGTGACTTGGGAGAAGTTTTGTCGCTGGCGTGGGCGGACGCCAGTTGGCTGAAAGGACTCCCCGACAGGATCTTGGTCTCCAAGCATTTGGCGGGTGCCGCCCCTGGATTAGCCGACGCATTGGATGCGGTCGGAGTCGACCTGGAGGTTGCCGGTCCGAAGGAAAAATCGCTTCCTGCTTCAATGAGGTCTGCACAGACGGGTTACTTGATGTTCCTCAAAGGGGGGCCGGAGGATCCTTTGAAGGCGCTCGAGGCAGCAGCTCGGCAGGTTGATGAACCTAAAGAATACCGAACATTGCCGGGTGGTCAGGAGATGCAGAAGCGCGCTGGAGAGTGGGATGCGCTTGAAAATAGGGGGACGGCCACGTTCGTTGGGCCGATTGGCTTCGAACAGGGTCCCTGGTTGCGATCGTGGGAGGCATCGGTTCCACCGCCGCAAGACCGGTATTTCTATATCCCACCTTCCGGAGATTTCTTTCACGAGAGTGTGTCGCTTCTCATCGGGGACAAATCGGATTTTGACGAAGACGATGAGGACGACGGCGATGAGCAATGGTCGCGTGACGATGACTACCCTCCGTCGCTTTCAGATCCGTATGAACTCGCTAAATCCGTTCTGGCCTGTTGGCCTCTTCCGGAGAAGGAGGTTGCTGAAGCTATCGGCGTCACGGTCACGGAACTGAAATGGTATGTGTCCGGTAGGGCGATGCTGCCCCACGATCGATGGCGTAGACTATGCCAGAGATTCACTCTCGAACCTTCGGATGGGAACGATTACGACATCGCTGGGCCGCTGGTGCTCGTAGCGCGAAAGCGACGACATATCGAAGATTGTTGGGATGCGATGACCAGCGGGGGTGATTCCCACCCTGTAGAACTCGTCCCGGCTTCGACTGAAGCTGATCCGAGTTGGCGATACTTTCTGGTGAATCGCGACAATGACAGGCGGTTGAAGGTAGTGATCGCTGCGCGGGGTTCTGATAGCGCCGAGTTGATGGAGTCCACGATAGCGATGAATTATCGTGGTCGGGTGGCGATTCCGGATCTCGTTTACAAGGCGACGGTTGAAGCTGTCGGTATCGCCTGCAGGTCAACCGATCATAACTCTGCAGCCATCCGGAACTTGATGTATGAACATGGGCCGTTCTGGGATCAGATCGAAGACTGGTCTTGGGCTCATGCGGGACTGCCCTCGGGATGCGAGCGCATTCCGTCCCCTTACGGTAGGCTTCCTTAGCAACAGGCTATTCCAGAGAGGTCTGAGGTCGCTCACGCAGCCCGCGGTAGGGTCGCTGCGATCTGCGCGCGTTGTGCCTCGATCGTCGCGAGATGATGTACGTAGATCGGCCCGAAGGCGATCGTCTCGGCCAGGTCCTCGTCGGTTTCCAGGATGTCGAACGCAGTGTTCCTGTCGAGTGCGTCGAGATCGATGGTCTCGAGCATGATTTCGCGCCGGGCGGCAAAGCGGGTGAGCTCGCCGAGCTTGCGTTCCGCGCGTGCGGCGTCGCGTTCGGCGAAGAGGCCGAAGTCCTTCATGGCAATTCTCCTGGGTGAGATGGTGAAAGGGCGGCGCTTGCGCGCCGCCCGATCGGGGTCGGTCAGAGGAACTCGACGTTCTCGGCGATGATCTCGCAGCCGTAGCGGTCGTTGCCGTCGGCATCCTGCCAGCGGGTGTAGTGGATGCGTCCGGTGACCGCGAGCTGGTCGCCCTTCGCCTTGTGGTCGCGGAGCGGAAGACCCATGCCGTTGAAGACGATGATCTTGTGGAACTCGGCGTCGGTTTTCGTGTAGCCGGTCTCCGGATCCTTCTGGACTCGGCCGTCGCGGATGACGGGGCGTTCGGTGACCAGGAGCAGCTCTGTGACCTTGGTCTTGCTGCCGTCGCGGGCGATCGGGTCCTTGGCCAGTCGGCCGACGAGGTTGACGGTGTTCATTTCAAAAGCCTCCTTCTGAGCCGACGGCTTGTCCGCCGGTGCCCTTATCGAGCCCCGGAGGGAGGGATGGGACACCGCGCACCCGTGCGCGGGAAACCTCGAAAATCGAGGTGGAGCGGGCAGCTCGCGAAGCGAGCAACACGGCTCGTATTTTCGCAGGTTGGCCCTAAGCCCGACCGGAGGGGCAGGGGCACTGGACGGCGGACATGCACTCGGCTTGGGGAGGCCCTGAAGTTCTGAACACCGTTTCGGAGGTGACGCCGTCCCGATTGCCTGCGGAAGCGGGATCGGTCGCGCTGCGTAGTGCGGACCCTGTTTTCGGGAGTGGCCGGTGGCGAGATCTTTGCCGCTACGATCCCTCGCCTTCCACGTTCGTCGCGAGGCATTTCCGCCCGGGTAGGCGGGCGTCCCGCGCATCCGGACGATTCACGCCGTTGGCGTGCTCCCCGCTGCGCGTGTCAGGGAGACCGGAAAACGATAGTCGGGGTTCGCCCGACCATGGCGGCGCCGATTGCCGCGGTCAGCTTCCTCGATGCGGGGTTTGCCCGCATCAGGGATCCGTCCGATTGCGGGACGATATCGGGACCCGACCACTGGAACACGTTCACCTCCTCGATCACGACGTCGCAGTCGTCGGGAAGTCCCAGCGCTGCGCGCTCGCGCGGATGAACGGGAACGCGCGCTCCGGTCGAGGAGCTGGAGATCGCCATGACCGAGACGATGTAGAGCCCGTCGATCGGTTTCACGCCGTAGATGTAGCACGGCCGCGTCTTGGTGGCGTTTTCCTGGCCCTTCGCGTCCTCGCGGGCCCAGAGATAGCCGTAGTCGATGATAGCGCCCGGCTCAGGCGGTCGCGGTCTCGCGTTCTGCCCGCTTACGGGTTTGCTTGGGGCGCTCGGCGCCGGCGTCAGCGTCGTCTTCGTAGCTGTCCGGGGCGTCAGGGTGGAACGCCGGCGGCGCGGTGGTGATTTCTCCGATGACATCCTTCAGCTGCTCCGATTTCAGGGCACGCGCGAACAGCTTTCGAAGCGAGTTGTACTCGTCGACCGGCACCATGACGACGCGGACCTCCCCGTGGCGCTCGAGACCGATGGGTCTGCGGATCGCCTCGTCGTAATAGTAGCCGACCTTCTTCGAGAAAGCGGTCGTGGTGACGGTTTCTCCGTAAGCTTGTTTCATGTTCGTCTCCGCCTTCATCATCGCCAAGTTACCAGCGGGTCACGCCCGTCATCATCGTCGTCGTCATTACCGTCATGCGGATAACAATCCGTATAATCCGGATTGTCCGGACTTTCAAGCGACGCTGGCGAGATCGATGCGCGCTGCAAAGCCGATGGTGTTGGCATCAGGCAGCAGTACGGCGTTGATATCGTGCACGCTCCACACCGTCAGATCTTCGCCAAGGGCGATCGAGAGGCAGCGATGGGTTTCAACCAGCAGCGTGTTCCATATTTGGGGGTCTGCGATCGGTGCTCCGTTGATCGCGGAGATGCAATCGAGTTCGCCGTCGCGGATTCGCCCGATGATGATGAAGTTCGGCAGGCGTTGCGTCCTGGGTTGCTGGGGCATGGTCTGGCTCCTCCACTGGTCTGCCGCGCCCCCTCCCCCTTTTCCTTCGCTGGCGGTGTCGGGGCGCAGGAGCAGACGGCAGTAAAAAGGCCCGCCCGCGGGGGTCGCGCGGACGGGCCTCGTGAGTGGCCGGTGCGGGAGGGGTCGAACCGGCCTGGGGGGACGCTGTCGTCAGGCGTCGGCGGTCTCCTTCGCCTTGGCCTTGCCCTTCGGGGCGGGCGCGGTGCTCTCGCCGAGGCCGTCGCCGCCGGTGGTGCCACCGGCCTGCTCGGGCTCGCCCCCGGTCGCGGTCGCGGTCAGCGGCGGCAGCTCGCCGTCGCTCTCGCTGACCATGCCGGGCAGGGTGCGCTTGCGCTGCGGCCGGCGCCAGGCGACGTTGTAGCTGTCGTCGTTCTGGCGGAAGAGCGCGACGTCGATCGGCTTGTCCAGGCTCGGATCGTCGATCCGGCCGGAGAGGAACACCTCGCCGGTCTCGTTCGACGTGTATTCCCAGAGGGCGCCGACCTTCACCCAGCTGCGGCGGTCGGCCGAGAGCGCCATCACGTCGAAGGCGGGGGCCCGCTCGTTGGTCGAGACGAACTCGCGCAGGGCGATGGTCGCGGCGAATGCCATCGTCACGATACGGCCGATGTGGACGCCGTCGCCGTTGGCCTTGAGGGTACCGATGTTCATGGGAAGTCTCCTGATGCTTGCCCGAACCCCTTGTCCGGACCACTTCCCTTCATCCCTCCCTCCCCCCGGGCGCAGCCCGGCAGCGCGCGCACGCGCGCCAGTCCGCACGAAGCCCCGGCAGGGGCACGTGCGTCAGGTGTTCAGGATTGATCCCTGTCGAACCGGGGTACGGCTATCTTGCGCCCTCGAGCGCATGACCCAGTGTGATTGTCTGACCTGAGGTCGAGACCTGGTAAGGCTCTCCCCTGCGCGCTTGAATGGTCGCCATATGGGCTCGGATTTGGGCTTCCAGATCGGCAGGGCAGTCGGGAGCTATCTCGGCCCGGAGGTCGGAGAAGAATAGGATGGCGAGGCGTTTCCAGTCCCCGTGTTCTTCGCGTGTGCGGTCGGCATAGCCTATGCCAGTCGCCAGCGTAGCCACGAAGATGCGATCGTCGAGTTTCATGAGACTCTCCGCTGGGTTTCCAGGAATGTAGGTCGGTTTAATCGTTCGGACCCAAATCGGCCGCGTCGCCGTCAGAGATCCTGTAGCTCTTCGATGATCTGCTGTGCGTGGACGGCGGGAGCGATCCATGCCTTATATTTCGGCTTCCACGCGGCGCGGCCGTTCACGGTCTCGGCGACGATGTCGCTTTGGCGGGAGCGCGGAGGCGTCCAGATCGAAACGTCGCCATTGTCGAAGTGCGTGATCCACACCTTGCCGTGGCTCGTGTCGATGGTTTCCTTCGTCGGCATTCCGCCATGCTGTGCCGCGCGTATCGCGCCGTCAAGCATTTGCGCCGGCGCGTGCGCTGCGCAGGTGGTGATCGGTGATCGCTCTGTTCTGCCGCGCGAGCTTGGCCTCCAGCGCGCCGATCTCCTTTCGACGATCGCTCAGAAGCGCGCCCTGGTTTCGGCGGAAAGCGGCTTCGTGGTGGCGCGTCCAGCTCGTCGAATGCCGACCGTGGGTAAATGGAAGCGAATGCGATGCCCTGACCGCAGCTTCGGCGTCTCGGTGCACCTTCTGCCGGATGGTCAGGAGCAGTCGCTGCGTTTCATCGCGCCGGTCGCGCATCCTGCGCAGGTCCGTGCCGCTCATTGCGGCCACCGCGGCATCGTCGTCCATTCGGGTTCGTCGTTGGCGATCACCGGATCGTGGCGAGCGGCCTCGCTTGGGCTGAATACGGTGGCGTCGGCGAGGCGTCCAAAACCGCGTTCGCTGTTCCAGTAGGACAGCCCGTGTTCGGGATGTCTGGTGGTCAGTACAAGCGAGCGGCCATCTTCATCGTCGAGCTGGGCGAGTGCTGACGCGAGTCCCTCCTGGCTGCCGCGAAAGACGATGTCATTCTCGGTAATGAGGACGAATCCCCCGCCGAACTCGTCGGGCCGCAGCTTGCTGCAGCCGTAACTGTAGCAGAAGCCCGTCGGGAGCGCCGAGGGACAAGCCGCTTGGACGATGTTGGCGAGAGTTTCGGGGTCGATTTGATCGCCCGAGATAATGATCCGCTCGCGCCCCGAGTCGGTCTCGCCGCAGCAGTGGATGTCGAAGCCCGGTTCCGGATAATCGCCGTCGCTGAATATTGCCCGGTAAGCCTCGAAGGGATCCTCGTCCGATCCGGCGAAGGCGTTCTTGAACCTGGCCGAGCGCTGGTCAAACTGCTCCTGCCAATCCTCTTCCGGCATGTTCGAGAGATCGAGTTCGACGAGCTCGGCGAGGAACACGAGGTCACGCTTCTCGAGTTCAAGGACGAATGCGGTTTTCGTGTAATGGTCGGCCATTGGCTGTCCTTTCAGGCAGTCGCTGCGGCGGCGCTCGCGGGGAAGGCCTTGCGCAAGTTGGCGTTGAGGGTGGCGTTGTCTTCGGGGAAGAAGGTTCCGTCGGCTCCCGGGCGCGTGATGTTGAGAGCGCCGCGGACGGCGGCATCGACGAAGGCGGGAACGTCGTTATCGCGGGCGACCGCATCGAAATCGGGGGGTGAGAAACCCGCATGGTGCCATCGCTCGATGCCGCTCTCGAGATCGTCGAGGTATCTGGTCACGTCCTCCGTAAGTTCGTCCGTCGCCTCGGCCTCGAGAGTGTAGTAGCGGCCGAAGTCGTGATCGTTCGCGCGGGCGTGGAGCCTGACGTTGTCGGGGGGCTGGCCGTAGCGCGCGAGCAGCGCGGCCCGGAAGAGCGCGACCTCGGCCTGGTTGACCGCCGGGAAATTGGGCGTATGCCCGATCTGGGCGCACTCCTCGCCCCAGGGCGCCGGTCCGAGATCGATGGTGTGGGTTCGGTGCATCTTCGCCTCCTTGGTGTCTGGCGCTCTCCCTCCCCCTTTTCTCGGTTGGCGGCCCAGGATCTGGTGGCAGTAAAAAGGCCCGCCCGCGGGGGTCGCGCGGACGGGCCTCGTGAGTGGCCGGTGCGGGAGGGGTCGCACCGGCCGGGGGGACGCTGTCGTCAGGCGTCGGCGGTCTCCTTCGCCTTGGCCTTGCCCTTCGGGGCGGGCGCGGTGCTCTCGCCGAGGCCGTCGCCGCCGGTGGTGGCACCGGCCTGCTCGGGCTCGCCGCCGGTCGCGGTCGCGGTCAGCGGCGGCAGCTCGCCGTCGCTCTCGCTGACCATGCCGGGCAGGGTGCGCTTGCGCTGCGGCCGGCGCCAGGCGACGTTGTAGCTGTCGTCGTTCTGGCGGAAGAGCGCGACGTCGATCGGCTTGTCGAGGCTCGGATCGTCGATCCGGCCCGAGAGGAACACCTCGCCGGTCTCGTTCGACGTGTATTCCCAGAGGGCGCCGACCTTCACCCAGCTGCGGCGGTCGGCCGAGAGCGCCATCACGTCGAAGGCGGGGGCCCGCTCGTTGGTCGAGACGAACTCGCGCAGGGCGATGGTCGCGGCGAATGCCATCGTCACGATACGGCCGATGTGGACGCCGTCGCCGTTGGCCTTGAGGGTACCGATGTTCATGGGAAGTCTCCTGATGCTTGCCCGAACCCCTTGTCCGGACCACTTCCCTTCATCCCTCCCTCCCCCCGGGCGCAGCCCGGCAGCGCGCGCACGCGCGCCAGTCCGCACGAAGCCCCGGCAGGGGTACGGGCGTCAGGTGCTCAGCGGATTTTCGAGGTTATTCGGAGCGTGAGCCCCGAGCCTCGAGTCGGGCTAGGAAGGCCTTCGCTTCCTGCTGGTTCGGCCCGTCGATCGTCGCCAGCGTCTTCATCCGGTCGACCTCCAGTGAGACGGCGATCTCAGCGGGGATGTCGCAGTAGGGTTCGAGGAGCCTGATGGCGTCGATCGGCCTCGGGAGTTCTCGCTCGCTTGTGCCGCGCCAGAGGAGTTCGACCTCTTCGCCTGGGTCCGCGGGATCAGTGACGAAGACCTGCGCGAAGAAGGTCAGAAGCGGCCTGTCCCAACCGATCCAGGCGGACGAGGCTTCGACGCCCTCGCGCAGCGGGAGCTGATGCCGGCTCAC